>JAENXI010000016.1 GCA_016649625.1 Candidatus Bathyarchaeota archaeon | reverse complement strand
GTTGTACCATTTGCAATAATTTTTACGACTAATGGTATGTTAGGAGATGTTTTAAATGGAATATGGATTGTGGCAACTTGTCGTTGATCTAATATTTTTTTATCTATAGAATCTTCAGTTAATGGAATATTTATGTCATTGACAGTAAAACTATATTCCGAAATAATATCACTTGATTCGCTTCCTATATTTTCAACATAAACAATGAGTGTACCTAATCTTGGATCTTTTCCAAACGCATTAATTTGAAGAGTTTTTGCATTAGGCACATTCGAATTTATTGAGAACCCCTGAATTTGAGATAAGAAAAGCGCAACCACCATAATTATAGCTACTAAAACCACAATTCCCAATAGAATATCTGATCTTCCGATTTTGGGAGTACCCAAATTATTTACCATCTTTAACCAATTTTTCTTGCCACAAACAAAGAAGTTTAATATCCTTTATTGTTCTACTTGTCATCTTGAATCAATCGTGATATTTAAAAATTTTAGAATTACTTTATAGAGAATAGTTCTACTAAAATATTTAAACATTAATAGTATAACTCACTTAAGATACCTGTAGACTACCGGATAATCTTTATATTTGGCTTAATGAATCTACTGCAAGGAAAAACCAAGAGGAAACAAACATATTGATAACTCCATATGATGTTCCAATTACAAAATTTATCGATAAACTAGCTAAATACCTAAAGGAAAATGTTGAAGAAGTTCAACCTACCTCCTGGGCAATCTTTGCAAAAACTGGTATGCATGTAGAAAAACAACCTCAAGATCCTGATTGGTGGTATACTAGAAGCGCTTCAATGCTCCGCAAAGTATATGTTCATGGTCCAATAGGATTGGAAAACCTTCGTGGTCAATACGGAGGACGAAAAGATAATGGCGTTAAACCAGAGCACGCCGTTAAGGCTAGTGGTAATATAATCAGAAAAGTCCTCCAGCAACTAGAAAGTGCTGGTTTGGTTCAGATTGTTGCTTCCAAAGGTAGAAGTATGTCTCCAAAAGGACGCAAACTTGTTAAAGAAGTAGCTGAAGACCTGTACAAAGATCTTGTGAAAGTCAATCCAGCCCTCAAGAAATATCAAGGCGAATGAGATGTCTGATGATGAACTTGAAAACCTTCGCAGAAGGCGACTTTCAGAGCTACAGCAACAAGCAACCGGAGATCAAAATCAATCTCAAGCAAACAAACAGGTAGATGCTCAAAAACAAGCATTATTACGACAAATACTCTCACCTGAAGCGCGACAGAGACTAACCAACCTGAAAATGATAAAACCTGAATTTACTGACCACATAGAACTTCAATTAATACAGTTAGCTCAAACGGGCAAATTACCAATACCTTTACCTGACGCTCAACTGAAACAAATATTAATTCAACTTCAATCTCAAAAGAGAGAAACTAAAATAAGAAGGATATGAAAACATGGCACGAGTTAAACCTCCAGCTAAAAAAAGAAGATTAGGAAAAGCTAACAAGGAATCCAAGGCTGTTCCAACCTGGGTTATAGTACGTACCGGCGGGAAAGTTAGAACAAATCCCAAGCGACGAAGAAACTGGAGAACAGGAACAATAAAGCCTTAGGAGCGAAGAAATAATGGATACTGAAGTCAAAGAAGAAATTTCTACAGAAGTTAAAGATACTCCAAAAGAAGATATTGTAGAAAAAGAACCAGTGGATGAAATTGAAGAATTATTAGCAGAAGACTCTGATGAAACCACTGATGAAGAAGAGGAAGAACCTCAAACTGTATCTCCTAAAAAGAAAAAGAAAGATGAAGACGAAGATATAGTTGAGGAAAGAATCTATACAATACCTCTGGGAAGAGCATTAGTTAGACCTAAAAGGAAGAGGGCTCCTAGAGCAATGACGCTTATTCGTGAATTTGTTTCAAGACACATGAAACTAGACTCAAGTGCTCAAGCTGAACAAGAAAAAGGCGAGTTACCCACGTTATCAATTAGTAACGCTGTTAATGAGAAAGTCTGGAGTAGAAGTATAAAAAAACCTCCCAGAAAAATTCGAATCCGTGCAACCAAAGATAAAGAGGGCAATGTAAAAGTATTTTTGGCTGAAGGCGAATAAGCCTTGGCTGTTTACTTGTCAAGTATTATTGGAAGCGTATGTATTGGCGTTTATTCAATGGCCAATGATAAGATAGTTATAATTCCCAAAATGGTTCCACAAGATAAAGCTGAAGAAATGGCAAAATGGCTAAACGTAAAACTTGTTCACACTTCAATAGCAAATTCTATCCTTGCGGGAGCTTTTGTTTGTGCAAACTCAAAAGGTATGCTTTTTCCTAAATCAATCAGAAAAGAGGAACTATCCTTAATTACATCTTTTTTTGATGGCGACATTACAATAATGGATACGAAAAAAACCGCGTATGGTAATATAGTTCTTGCTAACGATAATGGTGCAATTGTTGATCCAACCTTTTCTGAGTCTGAAATAAAACAAATTGCTTCAGGTTTGGGTGTTGATGCTGTTCCAGGAGAAATAGCGGGATTACCCTATGTGGGATCTTTAGCAGTAGCCACAAATAAAGGAATTTTGGCTCATCCAAAAATTACAGATGAAGAAAAAGATCTATTAGAAAATGTTCTTAAAGTTCCCGTTGAAAAAGCAACAATAAACTGTGGAATTCCTTACGTTGGAACGGGTTTAATTGCCAATTCTCATGCTGCTGTCGTTGGATCTTTAACAACTGGACCCGAGATGTTTATAATTGAGAATGCAATCGATGTTGTGCAGGACGATGAGTAAATTGAAGCTTTTTAGAGTTACCGGAGAAATAAACAAGCCAAACTTGAAGACTCCATTTACAAAAGAATTATTGGCTGTAAAGTCAGAGCATGCAATTGAGAAAGTTTACGCGGAAATTGGCAGTAAACACAGAGTGAAAAGGTTTCAACTTAAAATCTCAACGGTAGAAGAGATTTTCATTGATGAGATAGAAAATCCTATTCTGAAAAAAATAGTTGCTGGTGAATAAGCCTTTGACTGAAAATAATCAAGAAGAACTTAGAAAATTAAGTGTTGAACTGCGTTTACTGGAACAAACCGCAGAATCTTTGCAGCAAAGAATCAATATGATGAATGCTGCTCAAACCGATTTGGCTTATGCCAATATGACCTTGGATGGTATTAAAGATGAAAAGGATAACGCTGAACTTCTTGTTCCCATAGGTGGTAGCTCTTACATTAATGTTAAGCTCACAAATGTTGATAAGGTAGTTGTTGGGATGGGTGCTGGAGTTTCAGTTGAAAAGAATCTTCCAGAAGCGAAAAAGATTGTTAAAGATAGGTTAAGTGAACTTCAAAAAACGATGGTTTCTGCTCAGCAACAATTTGCTCAAATAGTTGATCGAATTAATTCGGGTAGAAAACGATTGGAAACCTTGTTAAGCTCTGTTCGAGAAGGAAAGCAATAAAAAAATGTTTGATAGGCTCAAATCTGGTCTTAAAGGCCTGGTAACCAAAGTTACTAAGACTGAGCTTACAAATGAGAGTTTAGATCCAATTCTTTCAGATTTTACTCTGAGTCTGGCTGAAAATGATGTTGCATTCCAAGTTGTTGATAAAATCTGTGACAATTTAAAAAACCGCCTAATAGGACTTCAGATTAAACGTTTAGACGATCGAAAAAGTCTTGTTGAAGATAATTTGAGGCAAGTCCTTTTAGAAATTATGATTTCTGAAAAAACCATTAATTTACTAGATAGAATAGATGAGAAAAAACAAAGAAAAGAACCATTCGTTTTACTCTTTGTTGGTATAAATGGGACAGGTAAAACTACAACTATTGCAAAAGTCGCAAATTTTTTGAAGAAAAAAGGCTATACAGTTGTTCTTGCTGCAGCCGACACATATAGAGCAGGTTCAATTGAACAATTAGAAGAACATGGAAAACGTCTCGGTTTGCGGGTAATAAAACATGATTATGGTGGTGATCCAGCGGCTGTTGCGTATGACACGATAAGTCATGCTAGAGCTCATGGTGTTAATGTGGTTTTAATTGATACGGCAGGTAGAATGCAAACAAACCAAAATTTGATGAATGAGTTATCAAAAATTAAACGAATTGTTTCACCTGATTTAACCGTTTTAACATTGGATTCACTTATAGGAAATGATGCTTTTATGCAAGCTGAAGAATTTCATAATTCTATAGGCATAGATGCTAACATACTTACAAAAGCTGATGCTGATGTAAAAGGAGGCTCTGCATTAAGTGTTACCTATGTTACTAAAAAACCAATACTGTTTATTGGCGTTGGACAAACATATGAAGATCTAGATTTTTTTATTCCAAAAAACTTTGTCCAAATGATTATGAGTTAAAATATTCACCCAAAGTTTTTCTCTTTTGAGATAACTATTTTCTAGGTTTATCTATATTGATATTTTATAGGATTTATCCGATAAGTTTTAACAATATTGCTTTAGCAGAATAAAGTCGATTTTCGCTCTGAACATAAATAATTGATTGTGGATGTTCGATTATATCTTCTGATATCTCATATCCACGGTGAATTGGCATATCATGCATAATAAATGCGCCATTTTCTCTTATTAATTCTGTATTAATCTGATAATCTTTCATTATCTTTATACGATTCTCCTTTTCTCTATGAAATTTTGAATCGGTGAAAAACTCCATATCTATCCAAGTGTCTGTATAAATAAAATCAGCGTCAACTATTGCTTCATGAACGTTTAAAGTGGTTTTCCACAAACCAGTTTTTTTTGCGGTCTTCATCAATTCTTGATCTTGTGCATTTTTATTTATTATTGGGGTAACTGTGGTCAATTCAATTCCTGTTTTTGTACAGCCTTCAATCAACGAGTTACAAACATTATTATGAATGCCAACAAAAACAACTTTTAATCCTTCTAGTTTTCCTTTTTTTTCCTTGATTGTTATCAAATCAGCTATTACTTGACTAGGATGATATTTTTCGTCACATCCATTAATAACTGGTACTTGTGAAGCTAAAATCATTTTTTGTAAATCAGAATTTTTGAGTACACGAGCCATTATACAATTAACATTACGAGACAAATATTGACTTTCATCATAAATATCTGCCAATGTGAAATTTGTTGTTCTCCAATCGATAAACAAAGCATGTCCACCTAATTGGGTCATAGCTACCTCAAATGCTACTCTTGTTCTGGTTGATGTTTTTTGAAATATTAATCCTAAAGACTTTCCACTAAGCGCTTCCATGTACTTCTTAGGATTATTCTTAATTTTTATGCCACTATCAACTAGTTCTTTAATTTGTTGACCTGATATTTCCTTGAAATTGGCTAAGTCCATTTCTCTTTACAACCTTTCACAGGAAAGGTTGACTTTAGTTAAACAGATAAGTTTTATGGAAACCTTTTTTCATAAGACTATTTTTCAATGATGATAGGTACCTTCATGATTCATATAATCTCTTCAAGAAAGGATATTGCAGGATTAAACATAACAAAACAACTTCTCAAAAATTATCCTTTTAAAGAAACAACAATATCCACCAAAGAAAATCCTCAGTATTCAATAAAGCTTCTTGGAAAAACCGTTTTCTTAACAATAATTAACGAAGAAACAATAAAAACTCAAAATCTTCTTGAAGATTTTCAAAATCCCACATTAATCGTGTTTATATCCAGACATTGTAGTTCAAGTTGCAAACCAACCTTTTCAGTTCATACTCCAGGAAATCTATACACTGCTGAGATGGGGGGTCTTCCTAAAAAAGTGTCCATTTCACCTGCATTAGCTATGAAAAATGCTCTTAGAGCTCTTGCTTACTTTAGAGACGGATTGAAACTGGACTTTGATGTTTCCTACGAATGTACTCATCATGGTCCCTCCTATACTGTTCCTACAATGTTTGTGGAATTAGGCAGCTCCAAGAGCCAATGGTGTAATTCGAAAGCAGCTGAAGTAGTTGGACATGCTGCAATTTCAGCAATATCAAAATTTAAAACCTCAAAGAAAAACGCTGTTTTGGGAATAGGCGGGACACATTACAATCAAAAATTTACCAAGTTAGCTATCAACTCTGAAATAATCTTTGGCCATATAATTCCCAAGCATCTAATTCAAAATGTAGATAGCAAAATCCTACGTCAATGTGTAGAAAAAACAGTGGAAACAGTTGATAGTGCTATTTTAGATTGGAAAGGAATAAAAAGTTCAGATAAACCACACCTTCTAAGAATACTGAAGGACATTAATCTCTCTTACAAGAAAATTTAAACCATAGAGAAATAATCATTATGACACTTAAAATTCTCAAATCAGAAGTCGATTAATAAAAATAATAAAAATTAACCAAAAAGTTATACTCTAAACCTCAAAAGATACAGCAACGTTTATTATTCTTTAGTTAATCTTGAGTTTGCGGTAAATATGGGCGTACAATCATTCCTATCCCAATGTTCAAGAACACTTAAACTAGCGGTAAAGCCTGGAAGAACTGAGCTTTGGCAATCGATAAAAATAAGTTTTTTGGGTATAGGTGCAGTCGGATTAATTGGTTTTGTAATAAAACTCCTATCTTTTGCAATAGGTGGAGCAACTGCAGGCCAAACATAGAAGGTATAATTAATGGATGAGAATGAGGATCAATACTCAGCTAAGATTTTTGTTGTTAAAACAACAACTGGACAAGAACGTAATGTAGCTAGACTTATTACCACCAAAATCAAGATTTCCAAAATTCCTATTAAAGCACTTCTTGTCCCTGATACTCTAAAAGGGTACGTTTTTATTGAAGCTGATGGTCCACATTTAATTGAAGAGGCAATAGCCGGAGTTAGACATGTACGTTCAAGAATTCCAGGACTAGTTAGTTTTTTGGAAATCGAAAGATATCTAATCAGGAAACCAATTCTCGAAAACTTATTTGAGGACGATGTTGTCGAAATCACTGGTGGACCATTTAAGGGAATGCGTGCAAAAATAACAAGAATCGATAAATCAAAAGGTGAGGTTACACTTGAATTGCTAGAAGCTACCTTCACTTTACCAATTACAGTCCACTCAGATTACGTAAAATTAGTTGAAAAAGCTAGAAATAAAACTGGTAGAACATAAAATGGCAGATAAAAAAATTATAGAATTACTTGTAAATGGAGGCCAAGCAAATGCAGGTCCACCTTTGGGTCCCGCTCTTGGGCCTTTAGGATTAAATATGCTGTCTGTTGTAAACAAAATAAACGAACTCACCAAAGATTATTCTGGAATGAGAGTTCCAGTTAAAATCTCAGTTAATATTGAAGACAAATCTTTTGAAGTTACTGTTGGTACTCCAACAGCTTCAGCTCTTATTGTGAGTGAATTAAGTATCGAAAAAGGTTCAGGAACTCCAGGTACAGAAAAAGTCGGTGATCTTACATTGGATCAGTGTGTACGCATTGCAAAGATAAAACTTCCACAATTGCTAGCACAAAACTTGAAAAAAGGAACTAAAGAAATCCTGGGAACCTGTGTAAGCATGGGTGTGACAGTAGATGGTAAAGATCCGCGAGAGGTCCAAAAAGAGATAGATGCGGATAACTATAATGAGATATTTAGTAAAGGCGAATAATAAGTGAATATTTTTATAATTGAGTTCCAATCCCTGAATAACGCGAGGCTTCATTCATGCCCTTAGATAAAAAAACACTATTAACAGCAATAAAAGAAGTAAAATCCAAATCAAAAGAAAGAAAGTTTACACAATCAGTAGACTTGATTTTGGACATTAAAGAGTTAGATATGAAGGCTCCAGAAGGCAAAATTCAACAAATTGTTGAACTTCCACATGTTACCGGAAAACCCAATAAAATTTGCGTTTTTGCGACAGGAGACCTTGCCTTTAAAGCTAAAGCTTCTAGTGCAGATATTGTTATTGAAAAAGCTGAAATTGAAAGATTAACAGGCAAAAAAAAGGAACTTAGAAAATTAGGTAACACTTATGATGTTTTCATTACTGAAGCACCCTTGATGTCACTTGTAGGTAGGGCTTTTGGTCCAGTTTTAGGTCCTAGAGGAAAACTACCAATACCAGTTCCGCCGAACGTGGATATTAAAGAGGTAATAGAGAAACATAGAAAAACAGTTAGCATTAGGATGCGAAATCAACCAATAATTCAGGTCCAAATAGGAACTGAAGATATGAAAGATGAAGAGTTGGTTGATAATATTGAAGCTGTTTTGCGAGTCTTAGATGGAAAACTCAAAAGAGGTCTTAAAAACATAAAGTTTCTTTTTGTCAAAACCTCTATGGGTACTCCAGTGAAAATTAAACCCTAAACGAGAGGAATAAAATACCGTCCCAACAAATATTACAAGCAAAAAATAATGCAGTCGAAGAAATAAAAACTATACTTAAGAGTTACAATGCTATTGGCATTGCAAGTCTTAAGAAAGTTAGATCTTCTCAACTTCAAGAACTGAAAAAGAAACTATCTGGAAAAGTTAGTATGAAAGTCTTCAAGAACAACTTACTAAAGTTTGCTCTAGACTCACTAAATGATAAAGATCTAAATAAAATTGAAGATTACATTTCAGGATCAAATATCTATTTGTTCACTAATCTTAATCCCTTCAAGTTAGCTCTTCTTTTAGAAAAAGGAAAAATAAAGACCATAGCCAAGACTGGTGACAAAGCAGCAATGGACATAACTGTCCCTGAAGGTAACACAGGTCAACCACCAGGCCCAATAATAAGTCTATTAAATTCCGCAGGATTACCCACCCGAATACAATCCGGTAGCGTTTGGATAAGCAAAGATACTTTCGTAGCAAAGAAAGGCGATGTAATAAATGAACGAGTTTCTGGGGTATTAGCAAAACTTGGAATCAAAGCTGTAGAATTAGGTCTCTCTATGCGAGCCGTTTTAGATAATGGTCTTATGATTCCTGGAGATGCTCTTAATATTGATCTAGAAGAAACTAAAAATAACTTAATTACAAGTTACAACGAAGCTTTTGCATTATCATTAGAAATAGCATATCCTACATCTGAAAATACTGTAATTCTGTTACAAACTGCCCATCAAAAAGCATTTATACTTTCCTTAAACGCTGCAATACCCAACCAAACCAATATTGCAGACTTAATCAAAAAAGCACACACAGAAATGCTTAGCTTAAAAAGTTTAGCAGAAAAATCTTCCTAACTTTTTTTATTAGGAAACTCAAAAAATTTTAATAAAATTATTTTTGTTTCTTTCTATTTAACATTTTTTCCAAAACTGGACGAAGTTTTAGGTTTTCAGCTTTGATTTTATCTATACCCAACATTTTCATTTGAGTATCAACCTCTTTAATTATCTCAGCATAACGAACTCCTTCCGCTGCAGATACATATTCCACACGGAATCTTTCACCACTCATACCAAGCTTCTGCAACATAGGAGCCAAAGCATCCATACGAGTCTTCATTACCAAATTTCCACTAATATAATGACAATCATAAGGTAAATGACAAGCACCAACAATAATCATACCAGCTCCTAATCGCAATGCTTCAAGTATAAAATCCCGATCTACTCTGCCTGAACACATAACACGCAAAGCTCTAACTGATGTTGGATACTCAAAACGACTTGTTCCAGCCAAATCAGCTCCCGCATAACTACACCAATTGCACAAGAAAGCCAAAATCTTTTCTTCAGGTTTTTCTTCTAAAGCAGCACGAATTTGAGCCATTATTTGGGCATCAGTGAAATGCATCTGTGTAATAGCATCCTGAGGACATTCAGCCACACAAGTTCCACACCCATGACAACTCGCAGCAATAACTTTCGCAGGTTGATTCTCTTCAATTCTTAAGGCTGCATATGGGCAACGATCAACACATATCCCGCATTTACTATTCGTATTTTTACATCTTTTTTCATCAATAACCGAAATAATTGGTTCAATTTTCCATTTAGGTTTTGAAATAACAGTTGCAGCTCTGGAGGCTGCACCACTTCCTTGTGATACACTATAAGGAATATCTTTTAGCCCTTGGCAAGCTCCAGCGAAAAAAATACCGTCAGTTGGTGCATCCATTGGTTTTAATTTGGGATGACTCTCCATGAAAAAACCATTTGACCCTCTTGTAATATTAAGTATTCTCGCCAGTTTATCTGAATCTTTTTTAGGTAATGAAGCTGTGGCCAAAACTGCCATCTCAACTTCAACCTCTATTGGTAATCCTAGTGTTGCATCTTCTGATATGATAATCAAATTTTGGTTGTTTGGTGTTTCATCAATTCGACTTACTCTTCCGCGAATGAAGATAACACCTTTTTCTCTAGCACGATCATAAAACTCTTCATACCCTTTTCCGGGACTGCGAATATCCATATAAAAAACATAGACTTCAACGTTTTCTTTGTATTTTTCTTTGAGTTGAATAACGTGTTTTAGGGTATACATGCAACAGAAATTTGAACAATAAGGATACTTTTGTTTATCACGACTTCCAACACATTGAATAAATGCTATTGAGCGCGGTTTTTTTCCATCTGAACTTCTGATTACTTTTCCACATGTTGGACCTGCAGCAAGAATAAGCCTTTCAAACTCCATTGAGGTTATAACATTTGAATACTTGCCATAACCCAACAAAGGCAAATCATAAGGAAGATAAACATCAAAACCTGTAGAAACAATTATTGCACCTACATCTATTTCAACTATCTCAGATTTTTGATCAAAATTAATAGCCTCTCGTGCACCACAAGCTTCTACACACTTGTAACATTCGATGCAATAATCTCTATTAATTGTATAAATTAATGGAACTGCTTGATCAAATGGTAAAGAAATTGCTTTTCTTGTCCCCAGATTACAATCCCATTCATTAGGATACTCAATTGGGCACGCATCTTTACATTCACCACAACCAGTGCAGTTCTCCTCTAATACATATCTAGAATTTTTTTGAATCTTTACTTTAAAATTGCCAACGTATCCATCTACTTTAAGGAGGTCAGCGTTTGCTATGATCTCA
This sequence comes from Candidatus Bathyarchaeota archaeon, assembly GCA_016649625.1. Classification (GTDB taxonomy): domain Archaea; phylum Thermoproteota; class Bathyarchaeia; order Bathyarchaeales; family Bathycorpusculaceae; genus AD8-1. Next base: position 727 of record JAENXI010000016.1, on the reverse strand, counting down.
ATGTTTGGATGACGGGCAACATCAACCATTTTTGGGCCTTCAATGCAGATAGAACAATCAAGAGTAGGAAAAGTTTTATCTAAAGCTGCCATGTGCCCACCTATGCTCTCACTTTTTTCGAGTAGGTATACTTTAAAACCCATTTCAGCTAAGTCCAATGCCGCGTTCATTCCAGCAATACCTCCACCAATAATCAAGGCTTTATTTGTAACTGGAACTTCAATTGTTTCAAGAGGCATTAATTTTCGAGCTTTAGCTACTGCAATTCGTATAATATCCTTAGCTTTTTCAGTAGCCTCTTTGGGATTATTTGGGTGACACCATGAAGCAAATTCACGAATATTTGCCATCTCATATAAAAACGGGTTTAAATCCGCTTCAGATACAGTCCTTCGAAAAGTAGGCTCATGCATTCTAGGTGAACAAGCAGCGACAACAACTCGATTCAAATGGTGCTCTTTAATACCCTTTCTAATTTCTTCCTGACCTGGATCTGCACAAGTATACCTATTTTCTTTGACATAAACAACATCAGCTATTGTCTTTGAATAATCGACCAATTCTTTAATATTTAAAGTACCTGCAATGTTCAAACCACAATGACAAATAAAAATACCAATCCGTAATTCTTCTTCATGTGTTTGATTCTTTATGTCATTCATCTGATAACCTCATCAAAGGCCACTTTCCTAGAAACCATATCTTTTGCTTTCAAAGAACCTTTAGC
>JAENXI010000169.1 GCA_016649625.1 Candidatus Bathyarchaeota archaeon | reverse complement strand
AATAATGATTTGATGCAAGTTGATTTATTGCTCCTATTCGTTCAAGCTCATATTGCATCATTTGTATAGTTGTTTCTGCTTCTTCAACCTGTTTTGGGGTACTTTCAAGTAGATTTTCATAACCAATTTGTCTATTTTGTTCATGATATTGTTGGAGTTGAAGTTGGTTGGTTTGGAAACTGAGTTTGAGTTGGTTTAATAGGCTCTCTGCCTCTTGGTATTCATCATCCAACTTATTCATTTTTGAATCAATAGTATCTATTTGTGTGGTAAACTTTTTGGATTCTTCTCTTGCTGATAAAACTGACTTGGATAACTCGATACGGTTTTTTTCGTGTTCTGAAATTTCAGTTTTTACTATCTCTTGCTGTTCGAGAGCAATTTTAACTTTTTTTTCTGTTCGTCTTTCTTGTTGTTCAATTTTTGAGAGTTGAATCTTTGAGTTTTGGTATCCTATTTCTAATACTTTGCTTAGTTGAGACTTGATTGTAGCCAATTCAGTTTGTACTGTGCCCAGGTTCTGTCTAAGTTTTATTATATCCTCAGCGGTTTTTTCTCGTTGAATCTCAAGTTCTTGAATGTGTGCAAGATCCGTTTTACTTCTTAGCTCTGATAGTTCCACTTGGAGCGTTTTAACCTCTTTTTGAATTACATTTCTTTCAGATTTGTAGACTCCAATTTGGATTTTCTTGGTCTCTATTTCAGTTTCTATTTTTAGAATATGCTTATCAACACGACTAATGTTGTCGTTACTTCTCTTAATACTTCTTTTTATTCTCAATATTTCCCTATCAAGAGCAACAATTGATTCTGAAAGTCTTGCACTATCGATTCTAGTTTGCTCTATTTCCTCTTCAAAAAAAGTTATGTCTTCATCTTTTTGAGAAAGATGTTTATGTAGTGCGTTGACAGCCTCATCTAAACTAGATATTGCATTCTCGCTGGGAATTATTTTTGAGAAATCTATTGGAGCCCGATAATATCCACTCTCAAAAGCTCCTCCTGCCTCGTAAAGATCTCCTTTTTTAGTGACTACACGATATCCTTGACTTGATAATGTAAAAGCAGTTTTTTCATCTGAGACTATTATTGTGTCCCCAAAAATAAAATTGACTGCCGACTTAATATCAGACTCAAATTTGATAAAATCAGAGACTACACCAATAATTCCGCTACGATTTGGAATTTTTTGCATTTTTGCTTTTGTTGTTCCTTGAATTGGGATAATTTTTATTCTTCCTAACTTCATCTTTCGGAGAGTTTCAGTACAAGTAAATGCTGTATCAACATCTTTAACCACCAAGGAGTTAAGCCATCCTACTGCTGCTGCAGAAACAGCTTTTTTGTAGATTTTATCAACCTTGATTAGGGTTTGCAGTCTTCCTTTAATTCCTGAGATTCCACCAACATTGCTTAACTCTTCTATGCTTCTAAGAGCATTTTCTTCAGCTGCAACAGTTTCGGCAAGTTCTCTTTGAGTAACAAATTCTATTACTGCGGATTTTGCAGAATTTGCAATTTTTCCTGCTTCAGAAATTTCATTTTTTGCTATCTCTTTTTGACCCTTTCTCTTTCTAATAGAATCTTCAAGATTTTTAAGGTGGGTTTTTTGTTCTAACTGGAATTTTTCGAGCTCATTAATTGATTTTTCTAGTTCAAATAAAGTTTCAATAAATATATTTTTTCTTTCATTTAGTTCTTTTTGGCGTTTGGAGTTAAGCTGTATTTCATTTTTATCCTTCAAATACTCTGATCTTAGAAATGCAATTTTTCTATAGTTATTTTGGATGTTCTGCTCAATCTCTCTTATTCTATTATTGTTCTGTCCAAGTCCTCCCCACAAATTAGTGGTCTCAGTTGCTAAAGATTCATGTTCAATTTCCTTATTTTTTATCTCGAACTGAATTTTTTCATTAACCTTTTGAAGTTTTCTAACCTTCATTCGGTCCTCTTTCATTTCGTTTCTGATGGAGTAAAATTGTTCTGAAGTATTTTTTTTAACTCTGCTTAAGCTTTCTAAACTAGCTTTTCCAGAGCTTATTTTTGTGTTTAATTCAGTTAAATCTGACCTTAATTCACCTATTTGGATCTGAACTTTTAATACTCGGGAGCCTCCTTCTTCAACAATTTCTGAACTTAGTTTTCTCCAGTCTCCCTCAATTTCCCGTCTTTTTGATCTATGACTTTCACGTAAAGATCGGAATTTTTCAACTTTACCTTCAACTTTTTTAATTTGTACAAAAGTTTTTTCTATTTTCTTATTAACTTGAATAATTTCGTTAGAAATTTTTACACCCTGGAACTTTTTTATTTCTTTTTGAATGAAATTATGTCGCAATAGTCCATTGCGTTCGCGTTCAAGATCATCCACTCTTTCTTGTACTTCGTCTATTCTGCCCATAGCTGTTCGAATCGAAATATCTGCTGTCCGCAATTTATTTTCAGCATCAGCTTTTTCAGAATCATATTGGGCTATTCCGACAAGATCTTCTATTATTTTTCTTCTTTCCATCGGAGTTATGTCTGTTAGTCGAGTTATGGTGCCTTGGGGAATGATGTTTTGACTTACACTACCTATTGATGCCATTGACAAAATTTCAAGTATGTGTGTTCGTGAAAGTCTTCGACCATTTAACCTGTAAACACTTTTACCATTTCTAAATACTTCCCGAGAAACAGTGACGGTGAGGGTGTCTACAGGCAT
>JAENXI010000168.1 GCA_016649625.1 Candidatus Bathyarchaeota archaeon | reverse complement strand
AGAAAATAAGTTTGTAAAAATTATTTATATTATTCAAATAAACTATTTAGAACTACATTGTCTATATAGATTATTTGAATTAGTATTTTTATAGTAATTTTGCTCCAATCGAAGGTTAGTTCTTTATGTCTGGAACTCAAATAAAGAAAATTGAAGAAAATAGAAAAATTCAGGTAACTGGCGGCTCTACTTTTATATTGTCTCTGCCAAAAAAATGGGTTCAGAAAAATCAAATAAAAAAAGGTGATTCGGTTTTTGTTCGTGAAGAAGAAAATGGATCTCTTTCGATTGATACTTTAGGAGATGGAAAACTTGAAAAAAAAGAAGAGACCTTAATAAGAATTCTTCCAACAGACAATACATCTTCCATTTTAAGAAAAACAGTTTCAACATATTTGATAGGATATACTAAGATCAGGATATTAACAAATCCACCACATAAATTATCTCCAAAACTAAGAAATGAATTGAAAAATTTTGTACGTCAATTTCTCGTCGGAACTGAAATTTTGACCGATACTTCTTTGGAATTAGCCTTGCAAGTGTTGCTTGACTATCGTGAACTTTCAATGCAGAACGTTTTAAAAAGAATGGCAATAATCACATCATCAATGCATAAAGACGCTATGTTAGCCCTTGAAAAAATGGATAAGCAAATCGCTAAAAGCGTAATAGCAACAGACTCCGAAGTAGACAGATTCAGTTTCTATATGATTCGACAAACAAAGCTAGCGATTTCAAATAGACAAACCATTAAAGCAATAGGTTTAAAAAATGAAAGAGATTGTCTTGGATATAGACTAATAACAAAATCTATTGAAAGAACAGCTGATCATGCTGCGAAAATCGCTGAATATGTTTCAAATTTCAAACATAAACCAGAGCGGCTAATTATTGATAAAATAAAAAATCTTAGCAACTTTGCTGTTTCTATGTTTGATAAATCAATAATTGCATTATTTGAACGGAATTATGATTTAGCCGATAAAGTTAGCGATAGTCTAACTGAGTTTGCTAGACTCGAAAAGGACTTACTAAATAAATCTAAACCAAATGAATCTGCTGACTTATCTAACATTAGACTATTATTAGAGAGTGTTATAAGAACAGCTGAATATGCAAGTGACATTGCAGAAGTAGTACTCAACTTAAACGTTGAATCAATATTGAGTTGAGTAAAAAACAACATGAAAATCGAAATAATTGTGCTTCTGAAAGCCACTATTTTTAAATATTTGAGTTTGGTGAGTCAATGGCAGAGTTAATGTTCAGATGCCAAGACAAGAAAAAGGAAGATCTCATTCAATCAGACCAGTAAGCAGAAGACCTCCAAGTTGGTGTAGATACCAGTCAGAAGAAGTAGAAGCTTTTGTAGTTAAACTAGCGAAGGAGGGGCATTCGCTCAGCAAAATTGGTACACTTATTAGAGATCAGTACGCTATCCCTCTAGTCAAACCAATAACGGGTAAGAGCATATCGGGCATTCTTGAAGATGCTGGAATGGCACCGTCAATGCCTGAAGATTTATCTAATCTGGTTACTAAGGCTCGTGGGCTTTTAGCTCATATGGATAAAAACCATAAAGACCTTCATAACAAACGATCTATGCAAGTGATCGAAGCAAGAATTCACAAATTATCCAAATATTATAGACGTGAAGGTGTTTTACCTAAAAAGTGGAAATACGTATCGAAAGTAGCATCTATAACCTGATGCTTTTTTAATAAAAAACTTAAGTCAGAAATACAACATCAGGTTTAAGTTCCAAATAGCTCTTAAAGTAGAAGAGTGAATGAACATGGCTACAGATCAATATAAAGTGGAAAATTTTATCGCTTTAACTCAACAAGCCGCCAAATTAATTTTGGAAACTGTCCAAAAAGACGGATTCATTCATGTTTTTTCACATTTAGATGCTGATGGGATCTCAGCTGCAGGAATAATTGGAAAGACTCTCTTTAAACTAGATGCAAAATTCAGGTTGAGAATTACTCAATGGGTAGATAAAAAAATAATAGATGAAATAATTGCGGACAAACCACAACTAGTAATATTTACAGATTTTGGAAGCAATTATCTTGAATTATTAAATGAAAAAGTTCCTAACTCTAAAGTTGTCATCCTGGATCATCATCAATTCAAAAATGATGTCAAGAATGATAATTATGTTCATGTTAATCCACATATTTTTGGTATTCCAGGTGCCACTGACATAAGCGGTTCTGGAGTAGCATATTTTGCAGCAAAAGCTGTAAACCCTGAAAATGTCGATTTATCCCCTATCGCAATTGTTGGAGCTTTAGGCGACATGCAGGATAAAAATGAGTTACGAACACTTGGAGGATTAAATTCGATCATAGTGGACGATGCTTTAGCTGCAAATCTCTTAAAAGTCGAAAAAGATTTAATGTTTTTTGGAAGGGAAACTCGACCAATTCATAGGGCTCTTGCAAGTTCAAATCGTCCCTTTCTTCCAGGGATAACTGGTGAAGAAGGTGCAAGCGCTAAATTTCTTAAAAATTTAGATATTAATCTAAAAGAGGATCAAAGATGGCGATCCCTAAGAGATCTTAAACCTGACGAACGAAAGAGATTATGCTCAGCTCTAGCTGATTATTTATTTTCTCAAGGTTTACATTTTGAAGTTGAGAACCTAATAGGGAGTGTCTATGTTCTAATTAAAGAAGAGGATTGGACGCCATTAAGA
>JAENXI010000167.1 GCA_016649625.1 Candidatus Bathyarchaeota archaeon | reverse complement strand
TTCAGAAACCAAACCCATTCCCTAAATCAATTTATGAAAACGTGGCTTTTGGACCAAAACTCCACAAGATAGCAACTGGAAAAGAACTTGATGCTATGGTAGAAAAAAGTTTGAAAGGTGGCGCATTATGGGATGAAGTCAAAGATCGATTAAATGATGAAGCATTTAGCCTTTCAGGTGGACAACAACAGAGATTATGTATTGCAAGAGCTTTAGCTGTCGAGCCTGATATAATACTTATGGATGAGCCTTGCAGTGCTCTCGATCCTGCAGCCACAGCTGAGATAGAGACTTTAATTAGAGAACTTAGACAAAGATACACAGTGATAGTTGTCACGCATAATTTGCAGCAGGCTGCTCGTATTTCAGATTTCACCGCATTTATGTATGTGGGAAAACTGGTAGAATATGGAGTTACAAAAAGCTTGTTTGAAAAACCAGAAAGCGAATTAGTTGAACAATACATTACTGGAAAATTTGGTTAGGTGAAAGATATGATCAGACTTTTAGATGTTGGTTTAGAACAATTAATGGCTATGGTCTTTAGAATGGGAGAGGTAGCTGAAAAAGCCCTAATAATATCTATCAAAAGTTTCATAGATCAAAAAGATTCACAAGAAGAAATGCATGAAATTTCAGAAATCTTGATGAGTATGGTCGTAGATGTTGAAGATAAAGCTTTTGAATTAATAGTTAAGTATCAACCAGTTGCTTCTGATCTTAGAATAATAAATTCTTATATGAAAATCGCCTACGATTTTGGGAGGTATGGCAGATATGGGCTGGATATCTCTTTAACCTATAATATAGTTAAAAAACTTAGAAAGAGGACTTTAACTTCAGATTTGGTTCAACAAATTCTTGACAAAGTTGTTAGGATGGTTATAATCAGCATTAAAGCATTAAAACAACACAATTCTGAACTGGCTAAAACCTTAGCGCCTATGGAAACTGAAGTGGATAAGTTGTATATGGCATATTTAGACGAACTTATGCTATCATCTTCGTTAGATAAGTGGCGGATGTGCGATCTTTTAGTCGTCAGGTATTTAGAAAGAATAGCTGATCATACGACCTATGTTGGTGAATCAATAGTTTACATTGTTGAAGGGAAAAAAATTAGTTTAAGGTGATATAAAATGAAAAGAAGTTATGAATGGTTTGAAAAACGTCGCAAAACAAAGGGATTAGATATTGCATACGAGCAAATCTCAAAAGCAGTTGAAACTGTCGCATTGTTACATCAGGCAACAAAGAAATATTCTGAAGGAAACATAACCGAGGCAAATCAAAATATCGAAAAACTGTTTAAAACTGAAGAAGAAGTAGACAAATTACGTACCTTTGTTTTCAAAGAATTATCGAAAGGTGTCGCCCTTATTGCTGATTATCGAGAGGATCTGCTTCATCTTGTTAAACGTTTAGATACCATTGCTGATCTTGTGAAGGACAGTGCAAGGTGTCTTAAAATTTTGATGGAAGACTCACAATTACCAAAAGAGTTTTTTGATAATACTGTGATTATGACTTCTGCACTTGTGCAATGCGCTCACACATTGAAGGCGAGCATAGAGATGATTTCAACAAATCCCGACGAAGCAATAAAAAGAGCAGCAAAAGTGGATGAAATTGAACATGAAGTTGACAAGAACTATCTAGTAACCAAAAGTACATTCGTAAAATATGGAAAACAAACTAACTGTGGAAGCATGATAATATTCAATGATTTAATCGAGTTTATTGAACAAGCAGCAGATTTGTGTGCAGATACAGCTGAATACGTGGTAGTACTCTCCAGCAGAGAGTAAACCTAACTACTACTAAATTCAAAGCCAACTAAAACAGTAAGCCTCTCTTTTTATTAGAAAAAAGATCTGACCAAAAAAATATTAAAAATAAAATCTAACGAAAACAATAGCTACTTCACCAGTCTTTTTCAAGTAGTTTAATAAAAATAAAATATCTTTTTTCTGATACAGTAGCAACATGACCTATTTGTATTCGCCCACCGGTCCAAAAATAACCAAGAACAGATTTGAACCCCAGCCACAGTGGAGATATCACCCGCGACCTCCCCATTTTTTAATTAAATTTAATTCAGCAATGTTCACAGGATGATCTTAACTAATCCGTATACAAAAGCATCTACAAAACACAGTTTTTTCCCACATATAATATAATTAATGTGGTTTTTTGCTGTTTCAAAATAAATGCTAATAAATACTAAGTAAAGAGGAGGTTTGCTGGAGTCTTTAGTCTAACTAACAAAAGGAGAAAGTTTCCATGAAAATTAACCTAAAACCAATTGGATTGTTATTTTTCATTTCGACCAAAGACTCTCTCAGCCCATATTTCTCAATTCGTTTATTATTTAGATTTTTTTTATCCCAAAAGAAAAGAGGGGGAAGATTAATTTTTTTAGTGTTTTGTCTGTGTTTACTTTTTGCGAAGTAGTAGGAATACTGCGATTCCGATTGCGGCTATAATTGCAACTGTTGAGCCTGCAAGGTATGTATCAGTTTGTGGTGCGGGTGTAGGTGTCGGTGTTGCTTCTGGAGCTGGTGCATCAACAACTGTCATAGCTGTTTGAGCAAATGAGCTTCCATACGAGTTAGAACCAGCGAAAGTTGCGAAGATCTGGAATTGTCCTGAAATTTCAGCTGCAAACTCGAAAGCATAAGATCCGCTTGTAGTGCTTGTTGTAGTGCCTACGTTGTAGTAG
>JAENXI010000166.1 GCA_016649625.1 Candidatus Bathyarchaeota archaeon | reverse complement strand
GATTTAAATCGATAATTATAAATATTAAATCTAGTAAATATTATCATCATGATTGAATCAGAAGATTACAAAGAAGACCTTATTAAAATAGCTAGAAAATTAGAGCGTTCTTCTCAATCTTACCCTAAAGATGAAAATGGAATACCCACCGAAACGTATCTAGAATATCTTAGTTTAATGTATGATCCAGAAATTGCAAAATTAGTATTACATCTTCCTGTTTTCCCTAAAACAGTCTCGATAGTAAAATTTGCTAAAAGTGTGGGTATGGAGAAAACAGAACTTATGAATATGGTTGAAGAATTAACAGAGAGAGGGTTTATTATTAAATTAGGTAAAAACTACGCTCAACCTATGCCCCTATTTGTTTACGATATTCCTTTTATCTTAAAAAAAAACATTGAACATAAAGATGTGAAAAAGTTTGCTGAACTCAGTAGAAAATTTTTTGTTGACGACAAGTATTATAACACGTGGCAAACTAGCAAAAATGGAACTCCAAGATTTAGAGTACTAACAGTCTCGGAAGAAGTAGAACCTCAAAAAGAAATTGTCCCAATCGAAGAAGTTTATAATATTATTGATAAATGGGACGACTTCGCGATAATTCCGTGCCCTTGTAGACAGAGAACTGAAGTAGAAGGCATTAGAGTGTGCAAAGATAAATATCCAATTCATAATTGCACGTTATTAGGACCTTACGCCAAAGCTGTATTAGAAATGAATGACCCCGACATCAAATCAGCGACCCGCGAGGATATCAAAAATCTCACAAAAGAAGCGGCCGAGATCGGATTAGTTCATTGCACCGACAATCGAGCAGAAAACACATCGATTTTATGTGCTTGCTGCGAATGTTGTTGTGGTATGATAGGCGGTTTGACTAGGTTTGACAACCCAAGAGCCTTAGCTCGGGCTAACTTTATCTCCAAAGTCGATGAAGATTTATGCGTAGCTTGCGGGACTTGTCTAGAGCGTTGTAAATTTGAAGCAATTGAAATAAACGATAAAGCAGTAATAAATCCGGATAAATGCGTAGGGTGTGGATTATGTGCTGTTACTTGCCCCGAGGAAGCTTTATCAATGGTAAGGTACGAAAGAGAAGTTATTCCCGGAGCAAATTCCTAAAATTTTTACCACTAAACTAATCTCTTTTTAGAATGAAGGCCTGTAACGTCAAAACTTATCATATTAATAATTCTATTTAAAAATTTTAATCGGATAAATTATATATAGGATGTGGTAAATTATGGGAGGATTATTTGGTGTTTTTTCTAAGAATGATTGCGTAGAAGATGTTTTTTATGGTACAGACTATCATAGTCATTTGGGAACTAAACGAGGAGGTTTGGCTATAAAAAACGCTGGTGGGTTCCAAAGATTTATAAAAGATATAACTACTGCTCAGTTTCGATCCAAATTCGATAGAGACATTAAGAAAATGCATGGTGACAAAGGGATAGGAGTTATAAGCGACTACGAGGATCAACCATTAATAATTAGTTCACAACTAGGCACTTTTGCTATTGCATCAGTAGGGAAAATTAATAACTTAGAAGAACTCGCAAGCAAAGCTTTACAAAACGGGACTCATTTCTCAGAAATGCATGGGAGTGAAATAAATCCTACCGAAATGGTAGCTACAATAATCAGCCAAGAGAATACATTTGAAGAAGGAATCCAGAAAGCTCAAAAAATGATTGAGGGCTCATGTACGATGTTAATCCTAACAGATGAGGGCATTTATGCTGTTAGAGATAAATTCGGTAGAACACCTCTCGTAATCGGGGAAAAACCAGGCTCTTACGCTATCGCGATGGAGTCTTGTGCTTTTCCAAACCTTGGGTATGATATAACGAAATACATGGGACCTGGTGAAATTATCTTTATTAATGATAACGGAATAAAACAATTAATTCCTCCCGGTGACAGATTGCAAATCTGTTCTTTCTTATGGGTTTATTACGGTTATCCCGCTTCTAATTATGAGGGTATAAATGTTGAGGCGGTACGGTATAGATGTGGTGCGTATTTACGAAAAGAGGACGATTTGGATATTGATCTAGTAGCGGGAATTCCAGATTCTGGAACTGCTCATGGATTAGGGTATGCAAATGAAGCTCATATCCCTTACGCTCGCCCTTTCGTAAAGTATACCCCGACTTGGCCTCGAAGTTTTATGCCTCAAGAACAGTCCATAAGGGATACAGTCGCTAAGATGAAACTTATCCCTATTAAGGAACTCATAGCTGATCAACGACTTTTATTCTGTGAAGACTCAATCGTAAGAGGGACTCAATTAAGAAGACAAGTCGAGAGGTTGTTTGAATCAGGAGCTAAAGAAGTACACATGAGACCTGCTTGTCCTCCACTAGTTTTTGGTTGTAAATTTTTAAATTTCTCTCGCTCTCGTTCCGAATTAGATTTAGCTGGACGATGGGCTATAAAAGATCTAATTGGAGAAGATCTGGAAAATCCTATAGAATATACTGATCCAGATTCGGAGAATTATAAGGCAATGGTTAATGTTATACGAGAAGAATTGCACTTAACGACTTTAAAATACCAACGACTTGAAAACTTGATCAAAGCTATTGGATTACCAAAAGAAAAGCTTTGTACATATTGTTGGGATGGCGTAGAATAGAAATTTTATATAAAAAATTAATTTCTATGTAGTGAAATAGATCTTTCCATTTCTATTATTTTATTTACGGATTTTAGAGGGTATTC
>JAENXI010000165.1 GCA_016649625.1 Candidatus Bathyarchaeota archaeon | reverse complement strand
GCTCCACCCGAGGGTTTTTCATCAATATATATTTTAGATGCACAAAAAAAGACGGAATCATACCCTGAATTTTTAATAATTAACGAAAATAACACTTTCAATGTAAATGTTGGAGTAGAAAATCATATGGGCAAAAAACAATCTTATGAAATCCAACAAAAACTAACAAAAGACCCAATTTTAACATTCCCTATTAATGAAAATCCAGAAAACATCTACTTTAAAACTTTAGAGTCCCAAGAAATTTGGGAAACATTGATAACCACGACAATAAATAACCCTGGAAATTACTCATTAGTTTTTGAACTATACTTAAAGGACGATGCAGAACTTGTTGATGAAAACACAAAACCCGTTAATTACGTTCTCTTGAACATAGAAGTGGATGTTAGAAACTAAGATTTGTCAATAGTTTTCTTTTTTGAAACATAATCTTTCTCTGTTTCAATTCGATGAATATTATTGTATGCACAAAATGGGATTATTTTAAGATCTGGAGTGACATAATGTACTACACATCTTTCAACTCGATTCACATCAAAAGTATATCGATCCATAAAAGCCATACTTCCAAGCAAGAAAATTCTTCGGCGCAAATGCCCTAACGATTCATAAGAAGGAGCTATGTGCATCTTCAAAATTGCTTTCATCAAAGTAAAGAAACCAATTTCTTTAGTAACTAAGGGCCAATTTAATGAAAGCACAGAAGCAAAAAATAACGACGAAAGAAGAGATAGCTTTCCTTTGGATTCAACTTTAGTTGCTGCTTTCTGAATATTCTGGAAGAATTTTTTAAAGTTTACAAAATGATTTATTGGGATAATTTTTCCATTTTTTGAAACATAAATCCAATTCACTAAACCACATTGAGGACTACAGGAAAATAGTGGCCAAGGTTTTTTCATGAATTGTCTCATAATTTTTATTGGAGAAACCATTATTGATAATGGGAAGAAGTCTGTGGCTTTGATTTCGTGGTTGGTTTGGGACTCAACTTCTTCTGCAAAATGCCAATCTCGCCATGATTCTCTAAGAGGATTGCCAGTTGCTCTACCAGTGAAAGCGATTGGTTGGAAAATTATTCCGCGGATAATGTCCGAGTTTTGGGCAGCAAATTTGATTATAGCTCCAATTTCACCATCATTAAATCCGCGCATTAAGGTGTTAACTAGGATTATTTCTATGTCATATTTTCGACAGTTTTTAATCGCTTTATATTTTGTTTGCAGTAGTTTTTGTCCTCTCACCTCTTCGTAGAATGCGTCAGTAAAACTATCAAATTGAAGATATACTATATTCAATCCTTTTTCTTTGAGGTTGCGAGCAAGATCTGGGGATTTAGCGAGTTTAGTTCCGTTGGTTGCCAAGATTGTCATGAACTTAAGTTTGTGTGCGATACCTATGATTTCTGGCATGTCATCTCGTTCTAGAGGTTCTCCTCCAGAAAAAAGCAGAGCAGGAGGTTTGGGATTGCGAGAATTTAGAAATTTTAAGATTCTTTCTATTTCATTTTTTGAAGGTTCATAACCCACTTCATGTTCTGGAAAGGTTGAAAAACAAACAGAACATTTCAGGTCACATCGTTTTGTAACATCGATAACACCTATTACTGTCTCTGAAACATGGTCATCGCAAGAAGCGCAATCATGTGGACATTTTTCAGAACCTTTAGGAATAGTTGGATCTTGTATTTTTTTGAAAAAATCAAATTGTTCAGCGAAATTAAAAATTTTTGGACTTTGCCAATGAGTAGCAGAAAAAGATCCATGAATCTTACAAGTCTTAGTAATTATTATTTTTCCATTCTCATTTTTTAACTCAGCTGGTATTTTTTTGAGACATATGGGACATATGCTAACTGTCTTAGTCATAAGAGTGCCTCAAGTATTAGAGATAACAACAGTAGAGTCATGGACATTGTAACCATACGTTCATATTTTCTGACATTCTCAACAATTGAAGAACTCAAGAGTCGAACTGAAGCATATAGAAGGAGTAAACTCCACAAAGAAATTAGAATCAGATAGTATATTCCAAAAGGTATTATGAAAAAAGGAATAGGAGCAAATATTGCAGTCAATAATAATAAAATGGATGCGATTCTCACTGAATTTTTAATCCCTATTTCCTTAGGGAGTGTTGGATAACCAACTTTTGAATCACCCTCCAAACTCAATACATCACGTAAAATATTTCCGCTGATTGTCCCAAAACCTATAGGGTAAAGGCTTATTGAAACAAGACTTATTTGCTGAAAAATAGTGGCTTCACCATAAATAAATGCGGTACCAACAAGTAAACCAACAAGGATATTAGCAGCAAACCCAGATTTACGTTTCACAACAGCTGAATAAACGATAAGCAATATAGAATCAACTAGCAATATTACAAAACTAAGCCAATTAATTAAAAGAGCTAAACCTAATCCAACTATAAATAATAGTCCTGAAATAACTATAACACTTTTTAGCGTAAATAATCCTGAAGGTATTGGTCTATTAGGTTTTATCACAGCATCACTCTCTCTATCAAAATAATCATTAATAGAGAAACCCGCTGAGGTTATGAAAGCCATTGAAAAGAAAATTAGTAAAACAGTTTGGATATTAATTGGACCTTGGGCTATTGCAAAAGCAGTAATAAGAGAAAGCCCTCCAGTCATCAACCAGTAAGGGAGTCTCAGAAGAGAAATCAATCCTTTGGTTGGGAAGTTTATTACCCTAACCTCCGCTCAGAA
>JAENXI010000164.1 GCA_016649625.1 Candidatus Bathyarchaeota archaeon | reverse complement strand
TTCCTCCCTGTCCTGCTGGGAACGTTATAAAGAATTATTGGTAAAGAAATTGAATCTGCTACTGTAGAAAAATGATCGATCAGGGAATGTTGAACTGGTTTATTATAATACGGTACAACTACTAAGCACCCGTCTGCGCCTGCGTTTTCAGCGTAATGGCAAAGTGAAATTGCTTCTTTAGTTGAATTGCTCCCACAACCTGCTAATATAAAGGGATCTTTTCCACTCTTCTTCCCCTCATCAATCGCAATATCCATTGCATCATGGTGTTCTTCATGAGAAAGGGTCGCGGATTCACCCGTAGTGCCCATAGTTAGGGGTTGACACCCGTTATCAATCTGAAATCTAATAAACTTTCTATATTCTTCCTCGTCAATTATAAAGTCCTCTGTGAAAGGTGTAATCATGGCAGTAATAACATTATTTAGCTTTTCTAGTTTATTCATAAACTCTCAACTTAGTATTCATTATTCTGTAAGTATATATTGACTTAACTATTTAAATAAAAAATTCTAATTAAAGTATAAATTGTTAAAAGACACTTATAAGCATTATTGCTAAGCACATCATAAATAAAACGCTATACAATTTGAGTCGGTTTGACCTTCCGTTGTTTTTGAGGATTAATGATCTTTGTTATAGACAAAAAATAAATAGGAAGCTAATTATGATTTTGGTATAAAAAGCTATAAAAACATGAAAGTTGATTATTTAGATAAATTTTCCGGAACCTTATTAGGTGTAAGCATTGGAGATACCTTAGGTCATCCGTTTGAAGGAATGCTTAGGGATAGAATATATTCATATTTTGAGGACTTCAAAGAATATATGAAAGAAAACAAAAATTTATTCAAAACTTACACAGATGACACTCAATTAACTCTACACACGGCAGAAGCACTTATCCAAGGATCTGGATTTAATGAAAATAATTTTGTTAGGGAATATGTTAGCTGGCTTGAAGATCCTCCTATAGGTCCTGGATTTGGGTGCATATCTGCCATTCAAAAATTAAAATATGGAATTCCATGGAAAAAAGCAGCCTCAAAATCCGGAGGAAATGGCACTGCAATGCGAGTCTCTCCTATTGGACTATATTACAGTAAAGACATAAAGAGTTTAAAAAATGCCGCGTTAAAATCAAGCGTGATTACTCATTCTCACCCCGCGGCTGCGGCAGGTGCAATCGTTATAGCAAGAGCCATAGCTTTTCTAATTGATAAATCAATAGAAACTAGTTTTTCTATTGAGGAGTTTTTTGAAACTATCATATCCTCAATTTCAAACTCGCAAGAAAAAATATGGGAAGATTTTATAGAGATTTTAAATAGAGTTAAAGATAATCTCAACATTTCAGTTGAGACCGGGCTAATAAAATTCTCCCAAGTGGGAGTAAAATCTCCTTTCTTTATCGAAGATTATTTAGGTAAAGCTTTTGTTCATCCTTATACTTTAAGCACCGTTGCTTGCGCTATATTCGTCTTTTTAAAAAATCTAAACTCGTTTGAAAATTGTATTATTCAATTAGCGACTGCAGGTGGCGATAGCGATACTGTAGGCGCTATAGGGGGGAGTTTAGCTGGAGCCTACTTCGGTTTAGGAAATATTCCCGACTATTTGAAAAATATTGTAAAACAGCATAAACATATCTTAAAAATTAGTGAGCAATTACATTTAAAATTTAGAGAAAAATACAAATTAGGCTAAGCAGAATCACTTAAATAATTATTCAGTTTTTGTAAACATATTTCGCAGAAATCACGAGGTTTTATATCTGTATCTACCAAAGAGTTTGAAGAGCGCATCACACATAGATTCTCGCAATGTTCTAAACCAAAAGTGTGGCCAAGCTCGTGAATTGCTACTTTAAGAACTCTTTGCTCAAATTGAGCTATATTTTCAGTTCTTCTATAAAATTCTTCTCTTAAGCGAATAACTGAAATTAATGCTCCGCCAAAAGACTTATTTTTAGGAGGATCAGCAACACCATGTAAAAATTTCGAAGGTTTGGTGAAAATATCACAATTCATAACACCCAGAATGCGATAATAATTTTTATTCTTACCATGAGTGATTAATCTTTTTCTAATCTTTCTCGCGTTGTATTTTTTCTTTTCGGATACAAACTCGGAATCCAAAAGCGTAAACAAGTCAGGAAGAATAACAACTTTGAGGTGACATTTTTTAAAGAACCACTTCAAATTCTTTTTAAGAATTATCAATATTCCAGGTTCGATATCTCCAATTTTCTGCAAATATATTGTTTTCGTCATTTTAGAGCTAACTGAAAGATTATTCCTAAAAAAATTAAATATAACCTAATTTATTAGATTTAACAAAAATAATTGATGTAACATCGAAATAACAAAATTAAAAATCGAAAAAAGATTTGAATCATTATTATTGATATTTTATGATCTTATTTTTCATTACTAAGGCACAAATTATCAATTTACTTCCCGAATTTAATGGGAGGGTGGTCTAGCTTGGTATGATTCCTGGTTTGGGACCAGGTGGCCGGGGGTTCGAATCCCCCCTCTCCCATTTTTCTACTTTTCTCTCTTTTGTAATTTTAACGCATAGAATATGAATAAGAATAATTAAACGTTTTTAAATGAAAAAGGATTAGATTTCAAGAGATTCTTCCATATTAATTGAGTCGTTTGTATTGAAATAAATATCAGGAATTAATTCTTGAACTGTCGTCAGAAGTGATAACATTATTGCGGGATTATCTGAAGTAATTTTATGGTATATATGGAACCCTATTCTG
>JAENXI010000163.1 GCA_016649625.1 Candidatus Bathyarchaeota archaeon | reverse complement strand
CATTTAGCTGTTGTTCTACGAGGATGTCTGCTTTTTGTTCATGGTGGAGTGTCTAGCAGGATAGACAGCTTTGAGAAGTTAGGTAATCCTACAAGACAAGTTGAGCAAGATGTTCTCTGGTCAGATCCATTTGATGGGTTAGGAGAGAGACCTAACAAGAAGCGGGGAGGTGTTGGTGTTGAGTTTGGAGTTGACATTACAAAACTGGTCTGTAATCAGCTTGGAGTTTCGAAGATAATTAGAAGTCATGATCCGAGAAAAGCATCAAATGGTCCATCTTATGCACACGAAAACAAAATAGTGACTGTAAATTCTACAAGTTTGTATGGAGGCAGTCCCTTTGTTTTGAGTATTGATCCCTGTAGACCTGCCAAATTAGAAGTAATTAGATTGAAGTAAAACTTAGTATCATATCTAGAAAATCTTGAAAAAATAATAAATAATTTTAAGAAAACACAAGTGACTGATTACTTTCCTATCACTCGTCAATAGTTAATTTATATAATCCTTGAACAGGTTGATAGATAATTCCCTCTTTGTTACATTCATCTACTAGACGAATAGTTTCTTGAGGATTCGTTTTAGCCTCTTCAATAATTACTTCAATACTCACACCTGATTGACGGGATGAATAAATCTTTCTTATTACTCTAATAATATCTCTAAATTTTACCTTCAAGGAAGCTACTCTTTTTCCAGCAATTACAGGTTTTGCGAGCAAATCGTTCCATATCTCATAAACATATTCAAAATTCCATTTAAAATAATCATCAAAAATTCTGGAGATTTGATCCGAAGTAATTTTATCTATGTCTTGAGCACGAGCATAAGACAAACAGCTTCGCAAAATTGAAGTTGGTTTTGCATTATAGTTAGCATTTAAAAATCCATAACGTGATATATGTGTTGGATCTAGGTCAAAATCCTCAGCAAGTTTCTCTAGTTTATTGCTTATAATAGATTGAACTGGATTAATTTCTGGAATAATTGGTGTTTTCATGTGATTAATCACCAAAAATTTAAAGGCGTCAATTTGATCCATTCCATATTTGCTTTTATTTATAGATGTATTTTCAGGAACAACTGTTGGAATATCACTTACCAAAAAAACTGGATCCTCAATTGTTTTGGGTTTATCTTTAGAGCTAAAAAGTGCTAATGATGTTTCAGAATATTCGGGAATCCCCCAAGATGGTTTGTGATTAAGTCTGTTTTCTATTTGTTTCGATAAAGTTTTATCTGCATCATCAGTTTGAAATGAATACTTGTATCGCATCGCAAATCGACCATAATCTGTTCTTATTGTATTGAGTTTACCTATGTCCTCAGGTATGGTTTGTGAGAGTTCTGTCAACACTTTTTTTGGAAGCCCAGTTTTTGTGGAGTCGTACAAAGCCATGTTTACTCCACCTAAGTTTTGGTAAAATGCAGGGGAGCTTATTGCAGTAAAAGAAAGGAAATCTCGTATTTTTGGTTCTAATCCTTCAATTCTGGATGTTAAATTTGTTTTGAAATCTTCATAGGTTAAATTAGATTTTGGAATTTTGATGTCCGATTTTGAATAAATCCAATCAAAGACTTCTATTATCATATTTGCAGTGTAATAGTTTGAATGTGTTTGATATTTGCTTGGTCGGAATTTTTCTAGTTTGGTTTTTCCAGAGATTCTAATAAAGGCATTCTCTGTGGGGCGTTCATCGGTATAATTTATGCAAATAAGGATTATTTGATTTGAAAATAGGGTTGGGATTAGTGCAAACGTTGATCTGTTTATCCATTTAACATAGCCTGTTATTGAAACTTTATCATTGGGTTTGATTTTTGAGAATTCGATGATTTTTTCTCGTTCAAAAGAAAGCCATAATGATCCAGTTTCTCGTTTCCAAAATTTTAATTTGAAGTCTGATAGAGCTTTAGTGCTTATAGTTTTAGGCATATTATTTTCCCCAGTAAAGGAATAAAACGTAAATTTCTATGAAATTAATACGTAAGCTTAGTTTAAAGATTTAGATAACCAATAATTCAATACAAAATCACGGCATGATTTCATATCCGTTTCTTGTGGTGATGTTACCAGCTTCATCTTCCCATTTTTTCCTATTGCAAAACCACAAGAAATATTTGATGAAATAAAGATAAATCTGTTTATGGAATTTCCTAAAGCTTTTACAGACTTACTGGATTCAATATTTTTGGAAAAGAATCATTTTCCCAGAACACATATTTTTGAAGAAGGTTGGATGTTGCGTATTCTGATGCACCTTCATACCCAGGGAACCAGTTGCTTTCCCATAGAAACCATGAAGGCCCATTCTTGTGTTCAGAAGTCTTAATAGTAGACTCAATGGAATTAGATGCTAAGGTGAGCTGTTGAGTTTTTATATTGAAACTTCAAGTCCAGAAGATTGGAAGTCCAAACTTGCAGATCCAAAACATTGGAAAAAAAACCGCTCTGCTATGGCTTTAGCATATAGCTGGATGGAGGCTAAAGGATTCCCAAAATCAGTAAAAGATGTTTTTGAGAAATCTGAGTATCCTATTTTCAAGAATATAGAGTTTCTTTCTGGAATAGTTGAACATGAAGTATCCTTGCCTGGAGGACGTCGTCCTTCTTAGAATGATATTTTTGTGTTAGCAATAAATCAACAAGAATTGATTTCAATTGCTGTAGAGGGAAAAGTAGCTGAATCATTTGGTGAACATATAGTAGAATGGTCTAAAGATAAATCTGCTGGAAAAGCGGTTCGTCTTAAGTTTTTGTGTGAATCTCTTGGTCTTCACAAGGA
>JAENXI010000162.1 GCA_016649625.1 Candidatus Bathyarchaeota archaeon | reverse complement strand
TGTATTCTTCCAATAATTAATATCGGAATTATAAGTAAAGCTCCTGAGATTAAACAAATAAAACTTCCAGCTATTAAATATTTCAATTCAATTAGCGCCCCGATTACAGCGAAAAGACTGACTGTTCCAATATATAAAAAAAACGGCAACACAGAGACTTCACAGTCAGTAAACCAGCTACACACAGTCTGTCCATTGAAACCAAAAATAACGCCCATGAATCCCCCAATTAAACTTAATCCAACACTTGAATTTTTTCTTGTCATAATTTCATTATACGATTTCCATTGGATGCTTATCAATATTATTAAGTTATATTTAAATCATTTCGTGATGATGGAAAGAATTACCTAATCAGATTCAGAAATTAATGCATTTCGTATCAAGAAATATTAAATCTGCTTGAATAATTCAATTTCCTCTTTTGAAAAACCTTCTTTTTTTTGATTTTTTCTTTATATACAAACGAGGCTATAATCATGTAATCTTAAATTACATGATTGGAGTTGATATCTAAAAATTTCAGATTTAGACCAAATAAAAGCAATAAATGCCCGACAAATTAAGCTCCTTCAAGAGAGCGGAATTGGCACGGCGGAAGCCCTTGCGATGTCTCCACATAATATTATCTCTGAAATCGAGGGTTTAGGCGACAAAACGGCAAAGAAACTTATATGGAACGCGCGAACCGCTTTAGGCATGACTGAATTCATTACCGCGGGTGATATTGACGAGAACACCGAGTACATAACCACTGGTTCTTCTGAGCTAAATAGAATATTGGGCGGTGGATTCCAAACGGGAAAGCTCACCGAGGTATACGGTCCGTTTAAGAGCGGAAAAACCAATTTAGCTCATACGATTGCAGTGACCATCCAACTTCCAAGAAAACAGGGAGGGTTAGGTTCAGCTGTAGCTTACATTGACACCGAGAACACTTTCTCAAAAGAGAAAATTAAGAGAATCGCCAAGAGGTTCGAGCTTGATCCGAAAAAAGTTCTTTCACAGATATTCCATGCTAGAATTTATTCTTCTGACCACCAATCTCAAATGATTCAAAAAGCAGAAACTTTATGTAAAACTAGGAACGTGCGTCTCATCGTAGTAGACAGCTTAATGGCTTTGATGCGGGTTGAATATGTCGGGATCGGTATGTTGGCTCGCCGTCAAGGCGTTCTCAATAACATGATCCACGGGCTTTCCCGAATTGCCGAAACTTACAATTGCGCAATTCTTCTAACCAACCAAGTCTCGACTAAGATGATGGGTATGTTCTCAGCGAACGATGCTATAGGTGGAAACATAGTGGCACACGGTTGTCATTTCCGAGTGATGTTCAAAACAAAGGGATTTTCTTCCAACAACTCGCTGAAGCGTAGAGCAGTAATTGTGGACGCTCCTGACTTACCTCCTGAAGAGGCGGAGTTTTATATTACAAGCGTAGGAATTGCTGATACTGAGAAAGGAGATGTTCCCGAAACAAAAGGGTTAGATTTCGAAGTGGAAACGTTATTCGAAGAAGAAGGCGAAGTTCAAGAAGATGGAATTACCACTGATGCGACTGATTCAGAGGAATATACATTAATAGATGTGAAAGGGATCGGTGATGGCACCGCAAAAAACCTCGCAAAAAACGGCATTGTGTCTGTCGAAGACTTACTAAATACCGACCCTGAGACATTTGCCTCTAAGATTAGCGGAATCTCTTCTAAAATGATTAATGAATGGCAAATGAACGCAAGAACTCTTCTGAACGCTTAAAATTTACTTTTTTTTTTAAATTGTTCTTTTTGTTTTCATTTCTAAACCGTGAGATTCACTCACCAGTTTCTTTGTTTAATTTCTTAATGAGTTCAATTATATCCTTTTTTATTGGTGTAATGGATGGTTTACTTATATTCCATAAAAGAGGGAAAATATGTTCCATAAAAAACTGAGGATTCATTTTGTAAGTTGCTTCTACAATATCTAAAAATTCAGAATCCGTAAAATGCTGATATTCTTTTTTTTCTCGTAAATTTAGTATTATACTAACTACTTCTTTTTTTTTCCAACTATCTTATAAATCAAACAACTCAATTTGGAATTTTTGTAAAAAATCAGTCCTAGTACTTTTAAATACTCTAGATAAATAGTCTCTCATGTCAAGATATTTTTATTTCCAATGAAATTATTGAAGGAGAGAATTAAAAATAGGGGGCCTTCTTTAATTATCAATATTCTTTTGATAAATTTTTGACTATTATTTTAAAAAGTTACTAATATTACTCCACTTTTCTCAAGTTTTCTGATTTCCAGAGCTTCAAGTAGCTTTTGAAAAAATCGTAAGGAATATCGATCGAGTTGAGAATTCGAGCTTCTTTAGGTTCAGGTGTCTTTTTCTTTGATTTTTTCCTAAAATTTTGCTCCCAGTCGTAAAACGAGTCAGGTTGTTCCATATATAATAAATTTTATTTCTCGAAAATAAGCGAGTAGGGTATTTTGAATTAGAGATTTTTAAGCTGTTAATTCTATTGAATAAAAGTGAAAAGTGTCGAATATTAGTCGAAAAAAAGGAAAAAAAATGATATTTTCTAGTTATTTCTTAAGCTTACTGAAGTTCTTTTTCTACGAACGCTTCCTATTACTACCAATATACCCAAAATTCCACCAGCACATACACCAAAACCAATTGTCCACTCCATAGGCATGTAAAAAACCCCCCTAATAGTGCCATTGCTTGGTGTTGGGTCAGGTGTCGTTCCGTTATTAATAGTACTTATCGAATGATCCTCCGAAATTGCGTAAGCCATGTTTACTACATCTACGCGACA
>JAENXI010000161.1 GCA_016649625.1 Candidatus Bathyarchaeota archaeon | reverse complement strand
TGATACGGCTGATGAAGAGACTTTCCATTCAATTTCTCTTTTGGATCGTCATGAATTACAACAGCATACTCCAAATCTTCAATCGGAACTTTTCCTAACAAAAGATTGTTCAATGCAGTTTGCACAATTGTTTTTATCCTAACTTTTGCCTTATTGAATTCTGATTTATTTCTTACATTTGTTAATTCCTGAATACAATCGTTGAAGACATTGGTAACAAAATCTGTAGAATTAGATTTGATGGCTGTTAATCCTTTGATATCTACCGATCCATCTTTTCTTATTCCAAAATAGGCTTTTGCTGCTTTGGGAAGTACGCATAGGTTGTATCTTTCTTCAACTGACAGATCTAGTTTTAGCTTGTTTTTTATGGTTTTGATTAGCCAGTTTATTTCTTGTTCGTTTGGGTTTTCTAGAAATAGTGAGTCTGTGTCTCCGTAGATTGGGTTTAGTCCTTTTTGTTCTGCGATCTTATATGCTTCTCTTAGGCTGTATCGGCCGTAAGCTGTGATAGATTCGGCTAGGGAAGGTCGTGATAAACCCTGTATTCTAACAACTACTCCATAACTTGAAACCAATATCAGTTTGAGAAGATTAGAAGTGGTTTTGGCTAGTTTTTGTTCTTGTGTTGGCAGGGTTTTGTTGTTGGATCGGGGTTTAAACCAATGGATCCTTAGGTCTTTTAGTGAACCAACTAGTATGGAGTAGATGCCTCTTCTTTTTGTGCAAACATAATGCGAGAGGTTTGGTACTTTGTTGCTTTTGCATTCATCATCAGCGCAGTCTATTGTTTCGTGGGAGAGGTTAAAGGAGTCTATTAGGCTTGGGTACATGCTGTCAAAATCTACAACTACTGTGTTGAAGTGAACTCCGGGTTTTGGAGTTAGGGTTAGAGCTCCTTTGATTGTGTGTACTGTTTCGCCTCTTCTCAACTCGTCTGGCGTTGGGATTAGAATGTTTTTGTTTCTTAGGTAATTGTGAAGATATGATTTTATCCATGTGCTGACCTGTCGATTTTGGTAGGTTTTAGAAAGGGGCGTGTTTGTTAGTCTTGCTAGTGTGAACATTAAGTATAATTGTTCAAGGTCAACTTGTTTTGTTATTCCAAGTCTTTCAAGAGAAACATGTGGGACAGTTTGAGAACAAAGAATGAATAGTTTTTTTGAAAGCTTGTATTTTTCGGGATCAACTTTTTTTATCTCAAAGAAAGCGTTCTCAAAAGTCTCCAAGTCTTTTTTTGGAACATTATAAAGAGGAGTAATCTGTTTGTCTTCTATTTTGTATTGAGCTCCAAAAACTAGGTTTTTGTCGTACATGTAACTTAAAACCACGCCAACATCTGTTTCCCACGACTTGCTTAATTTCTTAGATAACTGTTGGCGATTAGAGAAATCTTTTAGTTCAATTCTTGTTAATTTCAATGTTTGACCAGTGAAAAAATCTTTTTTCTCAACTACACTTGTTTTTAATTCGTGTTCTTGTAATATTTTTAGATCATCCTGCGGCATTGGATAAAGAGTGAAAAAGTATGGTCGATAAGTTGCGTCTAGTATTTCTTTATACTTGTTTTGGGTTGGGTCAAAAAAAGTTAGTCGTATACCCTGTTCTTTTTCTAAAACGGTAGTATCTAAAAGATAGTAAATTATCAAACAACCCACCTTAGGTATTCATTTATTCTTTTTTCTGTTTTATTTTAGTTATTCAATTTTCTGGTTAAGATATTGATATAGTTTTCTTTGAAGAATGTGTCACGGTTGGAATATAGGTTAAGTATGTTTTTGAGTCATTTTTTTGATTATTAGGATGGAGGCTTTATTTTTTTGTTTAGCAGCAAAAGATTTCTGTTGTAAATTTTGTGGTTTTATTTTTTTAAATTTTTCCATTCAACACCTATCTCTAGCTTTCAAACCCTTTTTGTCTTAATGGGTGGATTTTGTCATTTTCAAACTTTAGTTCTTTTGATAGGAAAAGTTAATTTTTGTTTTACGTCATATTTCTAATAAAGAAGTCTTAGGGATACTTCATAATTGAATTTGAAAAAAATTAAGAACTTGAAATTCTACGGAGGATATCGAAAAAAGAGCTTACGATATCTAAGATGGATTGTGAAAGCTTGGTTTTTGCTCATCTTTACGGTTCCAATATTTTTTTTGCCTAGTTATCAAGAATTATCTGTTGGTAGCTTGTTTTTTTCTAAGCCAGCTGGTCAGATAGCTGGGTTTACTTCTATTGAGGAGTTATTTATGGTTCCAATAGGGCAATCACCTGATATTGTGTGGTTGAGTTATTATGGTGATCCAAATCCTGGTTATTGGATTGTTGAGCCATTTGGTGGGTTGCAGGTTCTTTTGTCTGGTCAGGTTGGGTTGGATCTTCTTTTTTCTACATTGGTCGCGATTTTTTTCTTTATTGTTGTGATAGTTGTGTTGGGAAATGTTTTTTGTAGTTGGAGTTGTCCTGTGGGTACAATTATTGATAGTTTTGATATGGCTATTGGAAAATTATTTCCCGTATTTGACGCTAAAAGGGAGAAGAGATCTCGTCAAAGAATAGGCAAAGAGAGAAAACAAGAAAAACAAGGAAATAAGGTGGGTTGCTCTATTTGTCCGGTGTCTAAACTTAGTGGGAAGGTTGCGCAAGGGGTTTTGGTTTTTTCACTTGTTGGCTCTTTTGTTTTTAGGTTTCCTGTGTTTTGTGTTGTTTGTCCAGTAGGCATAGTGTCCAGGGGTTTGTTTCATTTTAAAGCCATGATGTCTGTTACTGGAGCGTGGATGGTGTATTGGTTAGAGATGCTCTTAGTGCCGATTGGTGTGACGCTTCTAAGTTTACGA
>JAENXI010000160.1 GCA_016649625.1 Candidatus Bathyarchaeota archaeon | reverse complement strand
GGTACAACTGCGTTTATTCTAGCTTCAGTATCTTATAGGTCAAAAGATGGTGGAGTTACATCCCAGAGAATTGTAGCAAAAGAGATTGCTCAGTTTCTTGAAGTTCAAGAGGTGCACATAATTACTGGCGATTGGGATTTGATAATAAAACTAAGAGCTGAAGCTGTAGATTCTATTGGAAAATTTGTAGTTGATAAACTCAGATTAATAAATGGTTTAGAGAAGACACTTACATGCATGGTTTTTGAGACTATAAAAGAGACAACAAAACTAATTATCCCAAAGAAATCTATTAAAAAAACTGTTAAAAACTAATAGCTTTTATTATCTTTTTAAATATATTTTTTTTAAATAACCTATTTTTTATTTTTATTCTTTAGTGAATAAATCCTATTTATTTGCTACTATAATACAACAAAGGTAGAGCAAGAAGAACAGTGTTTTTTCCTTTATACGTTAGAGAATATTGGACTCTTAGTGGTGGCCCTTTGACTACTTTTCTATTAATGTATTTGTAGGAAGAAAGTGTTTTTAGTTTATCTGAAAGAGTTCGTGAATTTACTCCTAAGATTTTTTTAATTTCTCCAAAGCCTGTATGATCTTTGAGTAATAACGTGTACAGAATTTCTAGATTCCATTTTTGAGATATTATGTTAAAATTTTCTTCAAGATTTTTAATGTTTTCTTTAAGTTCTATTGGTGTTATGTCCTGTTTTTTTAATATTTGGCTAAAGGTTTGTTCTATTCCCTTAAGAGTTTGTTCAAGTTTTGATTCTATTAGAATATATAGTTCAGCACTGAGTGAAAGTTGTTTGGTCATTTGGTTTACACTTAGTGTGGTGAAGTTCACTTAATAATTTATAAAGGTTTACTAATACAACAAGGTATAGAAAATATATCATAGTTCATGGAGTTTATGGTATGGAGAAATTTGATGTTATTGTAGTAGGTGCGGGAACGGCAGGATGTTTAGCAGCAAAAACCTTAGCTGAAAAAGGATTAAAAACCTGTTTGGTTGAAAATAAAAATAAAGAATTAATTGGTGACAAGATTTGTGGAGATGCCCTTGGTGAGCATCATCTGAAAACTTTAGGTTTAGAAAAACCCAAAGGCGGTGAACTTGAGACCAGAATTGAAGGTATACGGATTTTTTCTCCTAATGAAGAAACAGTTTTTACTATTGCCCACGAAGATTTTGTTGGTTATTTGCTTAATCGTAAACTTTTTGGCCAGTGGCTTTTAAGAAAAGCAATTGATGAAGGTGTTACATTATTAGATTCTACAAAATTCCTTAATCCAGTCATTAGGGAGGGTTTTATTTCTGGTGTAATAATCAAAGATTCTGATGGGTTAAGAGTCAAATTAGAAAGTGAAGCTGTTGTTGATGCTAGCGGTTTTTTGGGTATGGTTCGTCGTAAACTCCCGGAAGCAATGAATATTGAGCAAATAATAGAAAATGATGATGTAGAAGCTTGTTATCGTGAAGTTCGTCAATTAAAACAAGAAACTGAAAATACTAAATATTGTGACATCTATTTGAATCAAAAAGTTACTCCAGGAGGATATACCTGGATCTTTCCTAAGCCAGGTGCCCAAGTTAATGTTGGTTTGGGTGTTTGTATGAGTAAAAAATTTCCAAATCCAAAAACACAACTCTATAATCATATTTTAAATAGACCCATGTTTAAAGAATCAACTTTATTGACTGGTGGTGCATGGTTTGACCCAACTAGAAGACCTTTAGATAATATGGTCGGAAATGGTGTAGTCATAACAGGAGATGCTGCAAGCTTAGTAAATCCAATACATGGAGGCGGTATTGGGCCTTCAATGTTAAGTGGTTTTTACGCTGGGAATGTAATATCTGAAGCTTTAGAACAAGGCAAACCTACTCAAGCGGCTCTCTGGAACTATAATAAATTGTACATGAGTTCATATGGAAAAAAACAGGCTAGTTTAGATATTTTTAGACTATTTCTGATAAAAAGTAGTGATTCTGATCTAAATTATGGTATGCATTGTAAATTGTTAACTGAAGACGATATTTTAAAAGCTGGATTAGGAGATGAGTTCCACTTGAATATTTCAGAAAAAGCTAAACGTGTTTTTAGAGGCATAAAACGGATGCGTTTTCTAAACAAACTTCGCGTTACAATTAAGATGATGCGTGAGCTTCAAACCCATTATGATACCTATCCAAAAACTCCTGAAAAATTCGATGAATGGCGTTTAGAGACAAAAGCACTAATCAAAGATGCGAGATCAAAACTAATTGATTAACATTCATCTTAAAGTTATATTAGAACTGCATATATGTTGCTAAAAAACCCAAATTTCATTACTCTTTCTTTTCAAAGAAAGTTAATAACTTGCAGAAAACTCGTTTCTATTCAAAATAGAAAATATTATCTCCAACCTTGTTCTTGTTTTGTGATTATCGATGATTATTTACTCTAGTGATGCTCTATACATTTTCTGATAACAATAAAAATTATGAAAAAAGTTATGGATAAATCAATAATTATAAATCATATACAATATAGATGACTTGACAATGCCTAGCAAAAATGTAATCCTAACATGCAGTGCAGTACTTTTTCTTATTTTGGTTTTTCAACTTCCTTTTCTTGAAGTTCTTGCTCAAAACGAAATACCCTTTCATCCAACAGACAACTTTGATATTCCAGAAAATAGCAGCACAATCAACTTTTCTTCTGGAGGTTTTTATGAAATGGCTAATTTGAATAATGGTGTATGGAGGTTTGTTAATTTCCAATTGAATGATGGTCTTAGGTTAGAAACTTTTAGTGTGTCAGCTATTGGTTCTAATGTGACAATTAATA
>JAENXI010000015.1 GCA_016649625.1 Candidatus Bathyarchaeota archaeon | reverse complement strand
ATTTGTTTTTCTATCCTATTTAGTAATATTAGTTAATTTCTAACTTTTTTTTAAAAAAAATAAAAAAGGTTCTTCAACTTTAATGTCTTTTAGAAATAAATCAACTCTTAAAAAGGAAAGTTTTTTTTAATATTTTCCTTTAATAGATATAAGGTATTAGTTTCATTGTTTTCTTTTTGTATTCTTTATAGTATTTTCCAAATGCTGAAATGAGCATCTTTTCTTCAATCTCAATGCGCATAATCAAAAAAAATGAAGATAAACCTATAATTAACGCGCCATAAAAACTTGAAAAAAATATGGCTATTCCAAGATTTCTCAAAATTTCTCCTAGATATAAAGGATGCCGAATGTGTTTGTAGATTCCATTATTTAATAAGTGATGATCTTTTATTATCTGCAGTTTTGTAGTTTCAATAAATGAGTTAAATCCTGCTCTTTTTTTTAATTCTAATCTTGCTTTCATTCGAAGAACTCCTCCCACAATTATCAAGATTAAACCACCAATTGCCATAAACTTGAAAGCAAATACTTGTAAAAATATGAAATCAAGTATCGTGGTAATAAAACCTAATAGACTTAATCCAAGAAAAGGAGCAACCGTCCAATCTTCTTTAGATAGTTTTTCTTGTTTTATCATTTTGAAACCTGCCATTAAGAATTTATTACTTATATTAATAAAGGGATGAGCTTTTAAGTAGTTTTAATTAGAAATTATTCAATGAATTATTATACGCAATTATCTCGTTTTTATTTAAAAACTATTTTCTGAAATATTTTTTAATTTGGTTATTTTTTGATCGATTTATTACACTAATATTTTTTTTCTTTAAATGGTAAGTTAATGGATTTCTTATGGAATTACATATAGGATCATTTGGGTTCAAACAAACATTGTGGGTTTGTAATGTAGCACAATTGTAAGTTACATATGGTTTAATTATGCCACCCCTTTGACCTGCTAGGTTTTCTATTTGGTAACGTGTTTTTTCTTCTTTGAAATCACTAACTTTAGAAAATACATTTATAATTGAATCAATTTCTACTCCCTGATGTAACAAATATGTAACCAAAGTGAATCTTTCAACATGCGAAAGGTGTTGTCCGTTTGTTGCTCTTTTGATAAGCGAAGAAATGCAAGGTGGATATTCTGATTCATTTGCTTTAACTTTAATATCAATTTTATCAAATTGTGATTTTCTTTTTTGATATTCCTTGTTTAGCTCATCAATATCTTGTT
Source organism: Candidatus Bathyarchaeota archaeon (assembly GCA_016649625.1). Lineage (GTDB taxonomy): Archaea > Thermoproteota > Bathyarchaeia > Bathyarchaeales > Bathycorpusculaceae > AD8-1. The sequence goes on along the minus strand of JAENXI010000015.1, from coordinate 10,763 downwards.
TCAATTCCAAAGGTAGGTTTAAAATTTTTTGTTTTGTATTTTCTTTTATACTTTTGGTTAAATGATTGTGAACTTCTTCTTGAAGAAGTCTAGAAAGTTCTTTTGGGTTTACTTGAACCTGTCCTTTTTCGATTGACCTGCCTACAAGTTGCCATGTTGTAATGTGGGATAACCTCCCTCTTGAAGTCATCTTCAGATACGTGGTAAAATGAATGGAAATAGAAGTTGAATTATAGTCATTAACTTGAATAGGTGTCCAACCAAACTCTTTTGCTATTTCAAATATAATTTCTTTATTTTTTTCCTTTTTAAGATAAACGTTTACTTTGTTAGCTTCAGATGAAGCAAAACGTTGAGTTAACTTATCTTCATCAATTTCAGATAAGTAAAGTAGTGCAAGAGTGTAAGAGATTATTTCGGTTTCGTAATCTCTATTTGCTTCTTTGGGGTTTTTGGGAATAAGGTCAAAACTAGAAAATACTCGATGCTTGGCAAGATCTCTGACAGTTGTAATAGTTGCCATATCTTTAATATCTAACTCTAATTGAACAATGTACTTTTTTGCTTGTGAAAGAAACGGGTACTTTGCTAAGGCAGCTGCAGGAATAGGCACACAATCAAACCTCGTTATGTTGTTTCAGTGAAAATAGATTCAAATCTACAAAATAGTATCATTACTATTATTACTTTGTCCAGAGATACTAATAATCTACTTAAATCCTTTGAAGTTTCTTGGAAAAAATATTTCTGATATGAAACATCTCAAGTTTTGCAGAGAGACTAAGTAAAGCTTAATTTAATTTCTGCAATATTACTAAAGAAGAACTAATGTGGAAAGGTTGATGACTTATCTGTGACTTTAGATCATTTTATACTTCCAAACGAAATCATGATAGACGCAGCCGGATGGAGTGATCTTATTTTGGGTGTAGTAATTGGGGCATTAAAACTTCCAAATCCTAGATTAATGGATCGTAGAATTCCTACTGTATCTTTTCAACCACCAAACTTTGAAAATAAAAAATACTTAGTTGATTCAGTAAAAATTGCTGATGAAATAATAGAAGTGATGAAACCAGATGAAGAAACTCATTTTAGAGTTTGTTCAGGTTATATTCTTTCAAATGTTCGTAGACATTTGCAAAATAGGGGTTATAGAGTTGAACAAATGGAAACAAGTGATCATCTGCAGGAAATGGTTGAAAGAAGTTACAAAAGATGGTGTATTGAAGTTGGTGTTCCCGAAGAGATACTTCGAGAAAAACGACGTTTTTGGACGCTTTTAGATTGGGTGGCTGAAAAACCTCATTTAAGAGAACGATTAGTGAAAACTGGTTGGGCAAGTTGGAAAAGAAAGTGGCGTGAAGAGATATTTAAAAAAAACCACATTGAATAACTAGGAATTAAGTTTAGTTCCTTTAAGTCGAAATTTTCCTTTTTTCCCATTCTATCTTAGTTTTATTGATAATATCTTCAATATTAGCCGGTTCAGAAAAATCTCTGATGGCACTAGTCAACTCATATTTAATAATTGAGTCCATTTCGTTTAGACGTAATGGTTCTTTTCTAGCTGCTTGATAAAGTGTTAATGATCTCATTCCAAATCTAATCATTAAATTCTGGAGTTCATTTCGTAAACTACCTAATTGATCTTTGCTTTGTTTCATTAATTTATTAAACTCGTCTGCACCTGGCATTTTATTACCTTCTGTCATACCTTCAATCACCATTTTAAATTGACCCATATCTTGACCTGGTCCCATTTTAGCCTTTTCCTTTTAATTTATAAAACAATACCTATGTTGAAGAAGCAATTTTTTCTATCTAAAAACGCTATTTTTAATATCTTCTTAAGTTTTTCGCCTGACTTCTAGTTATAATATTGCTGTATTCTTTTTTCTTCTTGAATTAACACTTTCTAAAAACCTCTTTTGATCTAACTTTAATGCTTATTTAAAAAAAAATGAGAATAGAACATTTAGAAATTTAGTATATGTAGTTGATTGTTATAATACCGGTTACGCCGTTAATACTCTCATCGTTGCCTACAATGATTTCTACTTCACTTGGTAGTATTGGAAATGATATTGTTCCACTTTCACCGATAGTTATTTTTTGGTTAATATTAGTTCCAAATGAATTATATATAATTTTGACATATGTTGTTGTGCTGTTAGATTGAGCATTGATTTGTACGTACCCTGTATATTCTAGTAGTCCATTATAGACTTGGTGTGTTAGGGTTGCATTTTGGGAAAAACTTACTCCATTTACCAAATATCCTGATTCTTGTAACGTTATTATTCTGTTTTGAAGATCAAGTACTGTTTCGTAATTTCCTCGTAAAGAAGTTATTTCACTATTTTTTTGTGTAATTTGATCTTCTAGGGCTATCATTTGCAGACTTAAATTGGTTATTGTTGTGTTTAAGTTTGTTAGCTCCTGATCTTTTTCGATTAATTCTGACTCTAAATTACTTACTGTAGGTAAATAAGTTGCTAACATAGCTACAAGACCAACTGAAACTACAATACAAATTATTAAAGTAATGACAAAAATGTTTCTTCCAACGACTTTTTTTTCACTCATTTTTTCCACTTTATAGTTTTTATATAGCTGCTACTATTTTGTGTTCTATAAAAAGTTTTTTTAAAGTTACTCCACAACAAATTTTTTCAACAAGATTCTTTAAAATATCGTCTAACTTTTTTTTCTATTAAAACATCGATATATCTTCATAATTCAACTATATTCTATGAATATTTTAGATTTAGAAATCGTAATGTTTATCAAGTTATAGTTAAAAGTACGAATAATGTTGTATTCTTAAGAAATTAATTATATGATTGTATATTTTTAGCGAATTTATTATTCCATGAAAATACAACTGGAGGTGAATATATGACCAATGTTGGAGATCTATATGTTTGTAAAATATGTGGAAATGCAGTTGAAGTGGTTATAGCTGGATCTGGAAGACTTGTGTGTTGTGGGCAGTCCATGGAAATTGTAGAAGATGACGAGTAACAAGAATATATTAAAAAATTTTTCTTTTTTATGAATTTTATACCTTTAAACTAAACATTCTTTTTTCTTAAACATTTTTTTGTGATTGTTTTATATGGAACAATATGCCTTTTTTTTGTTCTAACTTTGGAGCCGGATTGAAAATGTCAAAATCAAAAAAACGTAAATAAAATTAGATTCTAACGGCTATTCTTTTTTTCTGGTAATTTCAAATAATAGTGACTTTTATTTCGATCTACTCAAAATAAATTACAAAGAATTTTTATTCGAACTTATTATACTATAAATCTATAGGTGAAATAATGCGAATTGTATTGAGATTGGGCGGATCTGTATTAGCGTCCCCTATTAATATTGATTTAATAAGTAAATATGCAAAAGTCGTTCAAACTTTAAAACAAAAAAATGAGCTTGTTGTAGTCGTTGGCGGAGGCAATCTGGCTAGAGAATTTATAGATATCGCTAAAAAATTGTGTTTAGAAGAAAAAGATCAAGATGAAATAGCTATATCGATCTCTCGTGTTTTTGCTCAATTATTCCTTAAGAAGATAGGATCAATCGGAGATATTGAAATAGCTCTAACCTTTGAAGATGTCAATAATTGTTTGAAAAAAGGAAAAATTGCTGTAATGGGAGGTTTAAGACCTGGTATAACTACAGATACTGTGGCAGCTTTAGTTGCTAAATATATTCAAGCAAATATAATAATAAAAGGAACTAATCAAGATGGTGTTTATACTAAAGATCCAAAAAAACACAAAGATGCGATAAAACTCGATACGTTATCTTACGCTGATTTACCTAGTGTTCTCCAAGAAAATAAACATAAAGCTGGTATACATCAGATAGTTGATTCAGAAGCTATTAGAATCTTAAAAAATGGACCAATAAGATTGATTATCGTTAACGGATTTAATCCAAATAACATTTTAGTCGCAGCACAGGGGGAAAAAATTGGAACAGAAATCAGTTAATATTTCTTTAAACCAGAATCTTTTTTAATTGTAATATTAAAATAAAATATTTTTATACTCTTAAACCACGTATCAAGTCTTTTATCATAAAAAGTGTTATTTACAACTTATCAACCTTCTTGAGTTTGGTGTGAAGTTTGAAGTTTACGGGAAGAGATATCATCTCGATAGAAGATTTTTCACGAAAAGAAATAGATTATATTTTACAAGTAAGTCAAAAAATGGAACCAGTAGCGACAAAAGGTTCTGACTTGCTAAAAGGAAAAATTTTAGCAACATTATTTTTTGAACCTAGTACTCGTACAAGATTAAGTTTCGAAGCAGCCATGCTAAAATTAGGTGGCTCAACAATTGGATTTGCCGATGCTGATATTTCATCTGTTAAAAAAGGAGAAACTCTATCTGATACAATACGAACAATCGAAAATTATGCAGAAGCTATAGCTTTGCGACACCCTCTTGAAGGATCTGCAAGATTAGCTGCAGAATTTTCAAATGTACCCATTTTAAATGCTGGCAGTGGTGCAGAAGAGCATCCTACTCAAGCTCTTATGGATTTATACACTATAAAAAAAGAAAAAGGAAAAATAGATAACTTAAAAATTGCCCTAGTAGGAGACTTGAGATATGGGCGTACAGTTCACTCACTTGCTTGTGCTCTTTCTCTTTATAATATTGAATTGTTTTTAATTTCTCCTGAATCACTTAGAATGCGAAAAGGATTAGTTAATTCAATAAAAAACAAAATTTCAATTATTGAAGACAAAAATCTTGAGAAAATATTACCTCAAATTGATGTTTTATATGTCACTAGAATACAAAAAGAGCGGTTTCCAGATCCAGCTGAATATTCCAAGGTTAAAGGAGTATATAAAATTGGTATAAACACTATTAAAGCTGGGAAAGAAAATTTAATCCTTCTTCATCCACTTCCTAGATTAGACGAGATATCCACTGAAATAGATAAAACTCCACAAGCAAAATATTTCCAACAAGTTAGAAATGGTATTGTGGTAAGAATGGCACTATTATCACTTGTTTTAGGACAATAAAGAATTTTTATGTAAATTTATAACGATTAAATTTCATCATTGTACTCAATGAACTACAAGAAGGACATTTTTGAAGAGATTCAAGCCACCCTTTCTTACAATTTTTACAATACGATATGACTCTATTATAGGTAAAAAATTCTAACCAATTGTTTTTAACTAAATTCTGTGTAATTTCAAGAAGTTCTTCAGAACTCTTAACATTTCCAATCCCAATTATATAGAGGCATCCTCCCATGTTAAGATCTTTTAATTCTTGTTCAGCTTGAATTATTTCAGAAGGAATATTTGCTGGATGCTCTTGAAGTTCAATCCTTTTTGAAGTTGAAAAGTAAGGATTATATCTAGTTCCTAAAAATTTTACCTTGGCAACTCCAAATCTTTCTACATCTAACTGTGCTAGTCTTCTAGAAGCTTCCTTACTAGGTAGAATTACTGGAAATAGTCTTTTTCCATATTTTCGACCAAGTTTTTTTTTAATTTTTATGGAATTTTGAACGATTTCATTAGCAAATATTTTGCTTTTTTCAGAATTAATTTTCATTCCAGAGAATTTTTCAACTGCCTCTTCGAAACCTGCAAACTTTATTATCCTAGAGCATTGCTCAAATCTAAAATATGTGTCTCCTTTTGCTTTTTGGTTAATAAAAGGAAGAGATGTTTTTCCAATTTGTTTTAGTGAGTTGTATTTAATTCGCAATGCGCGCGCTGAAAGCTCCATTCTTTCTTTTAAAATATCAAAAAACTTGTTTTTGTCATTTTCGCAATCTTGAACAATACGAGGCAAATTTATTGCTACGCTTCCTAAGCAACCTGTACGCAAAGTGTCTGTTTCCCAATCTCCAGTCAAATCGGTTGAAAGTTTAATTCCTGAAGATGAAAAAACTTTCCAGTTTATATTTCCAGCTGAAGTATTTTCAAAATATATATTTCCCCTTTCAAATGCTAACTTGTGGGCTTTTTCTAAAATTTTTAATGAGTCTTTATCATTAAATGTTTTTTCAGATATTCTAACTATGATCTTTGGATTAAGTAATGGTTGAATGATATCCTCTTCAGAAAATATTTCGAGGATGAGCAAAGCTAATAATTGACTTTCTTCGATTAAATTTCCATATTTTCTGTTTCTTTTTTCGTCAACTTCGATTATATTGATGTCTTTTATTACTTCAGGAATTGAAAGGTCCAAACTTATTGTTGTATCAACATTTTGAGAAATATTGATTAAAAATCTTCTTAAACTATTCTTTATTCTTTGTAGATCTCTATTTTGTACAAATGGTGAAAGAAACACATTAAAACTTTCAAGAATTTGCGTTGTATTAACTTCTTTGTTACATTGTAACAGAACGTTTAAAGTAACAGTTAATGCTGAATCAAGATTTTTAGGTGGATCTATAGATATATTAGCTGTGTTTAGTAGGTTGATTCCACATTCATAAAAAAATCTTATATCATGTATAATTTCACTTGGTTTTAATATCCAAGTACCTAAATTTTCGATATGGATAGCACCTGATAAATGTGCATCAGCGATATCTCTCGGAAAAATATTCAACAATATATATTCTTCAAAAACTTTTTTTCCAGCATCTGTTATAATATTAGTAGAATCTTTTTCAGTTTTTTTAGAATTTATTAATTCAGTAACTTCATGCACAGGCATACCCAGTCTCGTCAGTTTATGACGATAACTTTCATGTCCCTTTTCAACTAAAATTGTGTTCACAATTTCTCTCACTAATGGAGCAGTGACATACTTTACTTTTGATTTATGTAACCTTTTTTCTGCTTCTTTAGCTGTTATTTGTGCTAGATCAGTTGGCACATTCGCTTCTTTTATTAGCGATTTCGCTATTTTATTATGATCAAATTCTTCTAATGTGAAATGAGACGTGCGAATAAGCATTCCACGACTACCCACCACTCTCTTCTCAATTTTTTCCGAAATATCCAGAACCATTTTACCTAGATCTGTGAGAAAATACTTTTTTGAGCTTACATCCGCTTCAACTAGATTTGAATCAAGTAAAAATTTTAAGTGATATGCAAATTTTCCTGCATCTCTGCTGGGATTCATTTTAAGAGATATCATCAATTCGGTATAGGAAAGTGATCCTTTATCGAACAAAAAATTTAAAATTTGTAATCTAAAGGGTGATGAAACAGCCTTTAAAACTTTAACACCTCGCGAACGACGAGGACTTTTAACCAAAATATAATCCCCCTTCAAATTTCCTGTGAATAATAATAAAACAAGAGTTTAAACTTTAGCTATTCTCTTTCTACTCTGAATTGATCTATCTTTGATGTTTATTCGTTTGAATACACCAATACCATTTAATAAGATAGTATAAGGAATATTTGAATTAGAGGCTATAATAAATGCACGCAATAATTGTTCAATTTACTTTTGGAATTGTAGCGTTTGACGAAAATTACGATTTTAAAGAAATAATATTATTTAAAAAAGACCCTGAACTTGCGGCCGAGAATATAATTAACAACGAAAATGGAAAACTCTCTCCTGAAATAGAATCTTTGATTAATATACTAAAAAATAATAATTTTGATCATTTTTTATTTGAAAATATCAACATAGTCAAAGCTATTCAAGAGACTATGCATATTAATGTTGAGCTAGCTCCTAGTTCTGAATTTCAAGCATTACATTTCAAAATGGAACAAATTGCGATTGAATCAGGTTTTATCAAAACTCCTGAAGAATTGGTTTTATGGAATCGCAATGTAGGTATGGCTATTGCTAAATTAAAAATAAAGACAGCTTCTGAACATAGGGATTTAATTATAGCCCAAGCTATTCAAACCCTTGATGATTTAGATCGAACAGTTAATCTATTTATGAGCCGACTTAGAGAATGGTATGGTGTTCACTTTCCTGAACTAGATCGGTTAGTCGATAAACATGAAACATATGCACGTCTTATTGAAACAATAGGTGATAGAGAGAATTTTTCAACCTCTAATCTTGAAAATGAATCAATTCAAAAGGAGCGAGCAATAAAACTATCTAAAGCGGCTGTGGACTCAATGGGTGCATCGTTGCTAGATGTTGACTTAAATCAAATTCGTATTTTAAGCAAAAATGTTCTGAGTTTATATGAGTTAAGAAAAGGAATGGAAAAATATGTTGATGCAACCATGGAATCTGTTGCACCAAATACTCGAGCTGTCGCTGGTGCATTACTTGGAGCGCGTTTAATTTCAATTGCTGGTAGCCTAAGAAATTTAGCTATGAGACCGGCTAGTACAATACAAGTTTTAGGAGCCGAGAAAGCCTTGTTTCGTTCTTTAAAAACAGGAGCCAGACCACCAAAACATGGCTTGATTTTCCAGCATGCATTATTACATGATGCAAAAAGATGGCAACGAGGCAAAATAGCGCGTGCACTTGCTGGTAAAATAACAATAGCTGTTAGAACTGATGCTTTTAACGGGAAGTTTGTCGGTGATTCTCTAAAAAATGACGTGGAAAAAAGACTTGCTGAGATAAAAAGAAAATACAAAGATCCTCCACCACCTAAAGAAAGGACATTTAAACCAGAACGCAGTAGACCAAGTTTTAGAAGTAGAAGACCTCAATTTAGCAAGAATAACTGGAGAAAAAACAAACGTGCCCGCACGAGTTAGGCCCCATCCAAAATTTCCTGATATATATCAAGCCAATTTGCCTGAGATTGGAGTACGATTAGCAACCAAAAATTTAACTCCTGGAAGAAACGTTTATGGTGAAAAACTAGTTCTTCATAAACAAATTGAATATCGTGTCTGGGATGCTTTTAGAAGCAAACTAGCTGCTGTAATACTTAATGGAATTACATATATACCCATAAAATCCGATCAGATAGTTCTTTATTTGGGTGCAGCTTCTGGTACAACACCCAGTCATATTTCAGATATCGTGGGAACAGGGGGTCATGTATACTGTGTTGAATTTGCGTCAAGATCAATACGCGATTTAGTCAACAATGTATGCCTTCACAGATTAAATATGACTCCTTTTGTAGAAGATGCACGGCTACCTGAGAAATACGCCGTTTTTATTCCAAAGAAAGTAGATGTTATCTATTGCGATGTTGCTCAACCTGAACAAGCTAAGCTTCTTGCAGATAATGCCGATATGCTTTTGAAGAAAGATGGGTGGATAATGTTAGCTGTCAAAGCTTCTAGTATTGATGTAACAAAAGATCCTACTACAATCTTTAAGCAAGAAGCTAGAATTCTAAAAAACCGTGGTTTTAGCATTAAAGAGATGATTAATTTAGCACCTTATGATAAAGCTCATGCCATGATTATTGGCCAAAATAACGACGTCCATTAGTTATCTTATTCGGAAAGTTGTTAATGGCCACATCAATTTTTTCAATGTGTGCCTTCTAAAAATGGTTGAATAAAACTTTTGTTCTTATCTACAACAGTGTAATTTGTTTTGTCCCTTTTTCATTTTTTATCCTTTTTGCTGGTTTCCATGATTTTCTAACACAATCAGGATACTCTTTATTATTTTTTATCCAATGTTTAAGAAAACTTGTGGTTTTTTTATCAGATAAGTAACCGCTACCAAAATCTCCATATTTATTTCGCAGTATTTTGATATTATTATCTCGTTTTACTTTAGCTATTATCGAAGCTGCTGAGACTACGGGATATATTTCGTCAGCTTTATGTTTTGAAACAATCTGAGTTTTTATAGTTAAATATTCTTGAATATGCTGTTTAAATCGATTTTCATTAACATCAGCTGCGTCAACAAATACTTTATCAGGTTTTAATTTCTCGATTATTTGAGCCATTGTCTTTGCTTCCAGTCTGTTAAGCTTATGTAATTTTCTTTTTGATTCCACAAATTTATCTATCTCACTGGGTGCAATATTTATTGTTGCAAAACTTTCGGATATTTTTTTTATTGCACATATAATGCTTTCGCGTTTTTTAGCTGAAAGTTTTTTAGAATCTTTTACACCTAGTTCAAGAAGAAGCGGAAGTTTTTTTTCTTCAATAAGATAACCTGATATAACTAACGGACCAATGACACACCCTCGTCCTGCTTCATCAACACCAGCAATTAACACTATTCCAGATCACTTAATTTTTAATTACAAACTTGAAGCTATATAGCTTTAGATAAAAAAATTAATGATTTTAGATTCTAAAAGATGTAATTATTTGTAAAAAAATAATGAAAATATGAAATTATGTTTTAATTTCCTTTTTGAAGATCTGATATTTTGTCTAATTTATATTATTTTCTTTTTTATGAAAAATTGTGGTGCAGCGGGCCGGATTTGAACCAGCGAACCCCTACGGGAAAGGATTTCTCATAGAGGCCAATTCAGGCTAAATTCGATCTTGAGTCCTTCACCTTTGACCTGGCTTGGTTACCGCTGCCAAGTATTAGAACTTTCCAATCTCCTTCTTATTAATCATTTCGTGATTTAACGAAATATTTTTTTAAGATTTATGGCAAAAAGTAAAAGCACATTAAATTACTATTACTACGACTCTTCATGTGTACAAGTCATACTGTAATCTTTGGGAATAGTAATCAAATGAGTGAAATCGCTACTTCTAGCATTGATTTAGTGGTTACTTCTTCAACATATCCCATGATAAAAATGTGGGATAATCAGTTTTCAATTTTAAATCCACAATTATTACAACTATGGAATGATATGGAAACTAATAAAAA
>JAENXI010000159.1 GCA_016649625.1 Candidatus Bathyarchaeota archaeon | reverse complement strand
CCCAATACTCAGACAAATAAAGAGATCCTAGAACTGCACTAAAATCAGTTTCTCCACCACCCAAATTTAAGCTACTCCCAAGAGGGAATCCTCCAGCACGTTGACTATCAAAACTACCTCCAATTGTAAAAGCTTGATAATTTGGAAGACCCATAGATGAAATATTCATTGGAATCCATACTTGGAATCCAATAGGAAGAAGAAATGAATCTGTAAACACTATCGGATTTTCTATTATGTTTCCATCAACATTTCTTAATGGTTCAACGCCTTCAAGAGAATCGCCCCCAGATCCAGGACCGAAAGAATCTCCCTCAGATCCTGGTCCAAGTTGTAAGTCAGAAATATCTGATTCGCCAGAAATAATCGATAGGAAATCAGAAGAAACATTATAGGCCGCCATTCTATAGGTGGAATTGAAAAATTGATCCCAAGATCTCTTTGATAAGTCTAGAAGTTCACTGTCAGACAAGTCTGAAGTAAAGGATTCTCTAATTCCATCAGGAAAACCATCTAGATAAAAGGCATAACGCCAATTATCATCCGAATAATCTGAAGCATTGCCTCTAATCTGTAGTGATGTAAATTCTCCAGTTCCTATAGGCAACAAATCGGTAGTACCATCAAATTCAGAAGAAAGAGGATTTTCTAAAGCAATGAATTTTGTAAAATCTTGATTGGGTTTAAATGTTTTAATACCAATCACGTCAGTTATTTGAGAATCAATCTTATAGAGCTCCTCTGAAAAAGATGTCCCATTTAGTATAGTTTCAGGCTTATTTAGAAATACTACAAAGTCAACACCTTTGGAGTCTTCTTCTAGTTCTGTTATGTTACCTAAACTTGTGGGAATTAGTGTAGCTACAAGAACATTAAGAGTTAAAATAATTGCAAAAATTGCAAAGGTTAGAGTAGAACGAGTAATGTGTGAAGATATCATTGCGGGCGATATTTCAGCGACACCTTTCAATCCCCTAATCTTTATTAGGAATTTTCTTAAACCACGCATCACTATTGGCAGATTTAGGGCAACAAACAATATAGAACCAAGAATTATTTCTCCGACACCTATAAGCAAGATATCAATCGATAAACTACCAGCATCAGTTATCCAGCTACCCATTGCTACAATAAATAGAAATGATGGTATAGCCCAAAGTGCAATAGCAGTAATATTGAAAGCTTTAATTCTATTTATAAATCTTGATAAAAATAAACCTGTTCCACCTGCAAGCAAACCAAATCCAATCAGAAGGTTTCTCCATTCTGCTAAAGTGTCCCATCCTTCAACACTCCAAAAGACTTGAGAGGATTCTTCAAAAACACCGTTAAAAAGAAGCACAAGAATACCTAAAAATATTATTAAACCGCCAAGAGTCACAAGATTTCTGCTAGATTTTGCTTCAAACTTGACTTTAATTCCACGAAGAGCATCCACTATATTTACTCTTGATGCTCTTAGAGCAGGAAGAATTCCAGTTATTATGCTCAAAGCAATCCCTATAATGACAGATAATATAACCGCTTCTTGAGATATTACAGGTTGAACACTTAGTTCTCCAGTTCCAAATAAGGTTACTAAATAAATAGCAACCCCCTGACCAAAAGCTAAACCTCCAAATAATCCTAAGAGACCTCCAATAATTCCTTGAAATAGATTTTCAATTATTATAGATTGGAAAATTCCACGGCGATTTTCTCCTACAGCTCGAAGAACTCCTGTCTGAAATTCTCGATCCTCTACACTCATGAGTTGAACATTAGTGATTAATAAAAGACCAGTTAATGTGATTAGAAGACCAAGAGAAGACAAAATGGTACTCAATAGAGTAATAAAGAATCCGGCAACCCCAAAAAAGTTTAGTCTAGGAGCAGATACTTGGTAGATTTTATTGATTTCACCTGTAAGGATATCAGTTTTTTCAGGAATTATTTCTTCAAGTTGTTCTACTTTGGCTTCCAGAAATTCTTCACTTATTTCTTCAGTGAAATGGTCTGTTTTGTAAGCAATAAGATAAGCACTCACTATATCTGTTTCTCGCAGTGGATCTTGTAAACTTAGCCAACTCTGCAAATGTTCTAGTTTAAAGACAGCTCCAGAATATTGAGAACCAATTCCTGGACGATTAGAATCAAAAAAACCCTTGACTGTTAACTCTACTCTTGCAAGTTCGGGAGTAAATAAAACAACTGGCAATCTAGAAGAACCACCTAATGTTGGAGTTTCAAATGCTATCTCCAATATATCGAGGCTTGCTTGAGTTCCATTAGAACTCCTAACGGAAACATAGACATCACCCCTTAGTATTCTGTCAGAATAAGGAGTTAAATCAAAAGGCACCGCATTTAGTATTGAAGAAAGAGTCCAGTTTGCCACATCAAAACTACTTCCATCATCCATGAAAAAACTTAACGAAATTAACGCGTTACTTGTTCCAGAAACTGTCACATTAACATAGGCATAATTAGATAATCTGAGATTAGGAGCGGCCATTGTATAAGCTGTAACCATACTGGCAAAATTAGTTGGCTGCAATTCCAAATGCAAACCTAGAGGATTACTCGCTAAAACATGTGGGGAATTTGTTAATTCAGAATTCACAGTCCAATCAGACAAGGGTATTAATGGAGGAGGTATTACTGTTGTTGTGAGATTAGTAAATTCAGTAGTTAAATTAAAAGGTAATATAGTATCCATATTTAATCCCAGTTTTTCTGCCTGATCACTTGACATCAAAATACTACTATTATCAACAAGCAAAGAATCTAAGTCAAATTGGTCTCCTGTTTTCCAATCATAAAAAGTGCCAAACACATCTGAGTAATTTGTAGAAACCCCAGCTATGTTCAT
>JAENXI010000158.1 GCA_016649625.1 Candidatus Bathyarchaeota archaeon | reverse complement strand
TAATAGGACAACCTAAAGTAATAAATAGTTATTGAATAAAAATATGAAAATTAGCTTATTATTGCTTTAATTGTAAGTTTTATAATCTTCTTTTTGTGGTATCACAGGATATCCATTCCGGTGCCAAACCATCATTCCACCCGTTAAGTTTCTAACGTCTTTAAAGCCTCCCCTAGCCAATAATTGAGCTGCCATCATCGATCGTGATCCACTATGACAAATCACAACGATTTCGTCATCCTTATACTCTTCTAAAGCATTAATATTACGCATCAATTCTCCTAGAGGCATTAATTTTGCGTTTTTTATGTGTCCCGCTCTTCCGTTATACTCTTGTGGTGTTCTTACATCAATCAGTATTGCTGGTGAATCTTCTGAATCAATTCTTTCGAATAACTCGTTAACACTTATATTTGATAACGATGGGGCATCTGAACCTCTTAATTCTTTTCTCGTTTTTTTCTCAATTTTCAGAGGCGCTTCGATTTCTTCAGGAGATACTGGTCTCTTTTCTAATGTTGCAACTAATTTCCCTTGCTCTTTACCCAAGTATAATAATTTTACCGCTTCATTTAATTCTGCATACGCTTCAACACTGGCTTTAAACCCCGGATCTGTAGCGTAGATTCTTAATTTTTTATCTTCTGGCAATTTTTCAAGAGATTTAATAAGAGAATTTAAAGGACCGGGACAGGATAAACCACAAGCATCTACAACGACATAATCATCTGTTACTGTGCTTTTCCTTTCAATCATTTCTTCTATAATTTCTTCGGAAGCTCCGCATTCCGCAGCGATTTCTTCCGTAGTAGCGATTGCTGTTTTATATAGTTTATATCCTCCCGATAAATTTTTAACATGATATCCTTTTTGGAGTAGTAATCTTGTTGAAAGATAACCCCTGAAGCCGACTTCACAGATAATATAGATATTTTTATCTTCGGGTACTTCGTCCAACCTCTTTCTCAGCTCTAAATCACTTATATTAGTAGCCCCTTTGATGGTTCCAACTTGAAATTCTTCAAGTGTTCGAACGTCAAGGAAAAAGCTATTATTTGCCCGTATTTTCTCGATTTCGTGCCAGTGCCAAATTGGCATATCCCCTCTAAGTACATTAGATGCAACGAAACCCGCCATGTTTACAGGATCTTTAGCAGAACCGAAGGGAGGTGCATATGTAAGTTCTAACTCTTCTAGATCGAAAACAGTTCCATTAAATTTTATAACAGTAGAAATAACATCAATCCTTTTTTCTGTCCCAGGACCTCCAACAGCTTGAGCACCAAGGATTTTTCCGCTCGGAACTTCAAATAACAATTTAATAGTTATAGGTGTTGCTCCCGGGTAATACCCTGCGTGGTTATTAGGATGAATGTATATTTTTTCGTAATTAAAATCCAACTGCGTTAGCTGTTTTTCAGATAAACCTACTGATGAGACCGTTAAATCAAAAACCTTTACAACAGATGCTCCTAAAATACCATTATATTTTGAATCGCGACCAGCAATGACATCAGCAACTATTCTTCCTTGCTTATTTGCTGGACCAGCTAACGGTATGGCTATTGGTTGGTTGGTTATAAGATTTTTTACTTCGACAGCATCACCTACAGCAAATATTGAAGCGTCTGAGGTTTTCATTTGTTCGTCAACTACTATATGCCCTCGTGGACCAATTTCTAAGCCAGCATCTTTTGCTAATCGATTTTCTGGTTTTACTCCAATTGCCATAATTATCATATCCGTTTCTATGCTTTTTCCACTTTTAGGAATAACGTGGAAGCAATTGTTGTCATCGCACTTAAAAGAATCAACAGGGTCTTCTAATTGTAAACACACACCGTTTAGTAATAGTTCCTGATGTACAAATTGAGCAATCTCTTTGTCTAAGGGAGCCATCACTTGATCTAACATTTCCACTATCTTTACTTTAATCCCTTTATGCTTCAAATTTTCCGCCATCTCTAAACCAATAAAACCTCCACCAATAATGGTTGCGTGTTTAACATCTTTAT
This sequence comes from Candidatus Bathyarchaeota archaeon, assembly GCA_016649625.1. Taxonomy (GTDB): domain Archaea; phylum Thermoproteota; class Bathyarchaeia; order Bathyarchaeales; family Bathycorpusculaceae; genus AD8-1. The sequence goes on along the minus strand of JAENXI010000158.1, from coordinate 847 downwards.
TCTCGGTGAATTGCTTTATTTTAACGGAATCGGGAATTGTTCTTAAACTAAATACGGGAACATCGTTTATTCCTTCAAATTGTGGCATTATCGGAGAGGCACCAGGAGAAAGTACCAAATAATCATACTCTAATTCAACAAGATTATCCTTTTCAAGATTTTTAACTGATACCGTTTTCTTGTCTCTATTAATTGAAATTGCTTCATTATTTATTCTAACGTCAATTTTAAACCGATCCCAGAAAACCTCAGGAGTCATCAGTTCCAACAGACTTTGGTCCTTTATAACGTGGCCTATAAAATAAGGTAAGCCACAGTTAGCAAAGGAAACATACGGTCCTTTTTCAAGAACTATTATTTCTAAGTCTTCTTTTAACCGTCTGAGTCTAGCTGCGGTTGAGGCTCCACCCGCTACTCCTCCAACAATTATTACTTTCTTCATTTTATATCCTTCTCAAATATTTTTAGTTGTGTGATTAGGATGCACTATTTCACTACTTATAATTTTCAAAATTAATTATTCCATTTAAAGAGCTTTCTTATTATTTATTGATTGCTCTAAGAACTAAAAATCACTTTTTCTGAATTATGTTTAATAGAAAAAGTTATGCTTATTTATAATGCTTTTAAAATTAAGAAAATTTGTAGAAAAAAATTAACCTCTATAATCCAAAATTATAACTACATCAACAAAAAGCTCATAATTCTCGTCTTCGTCGTTATCATGTATCACTACCTTTTCTACCTCATCTAGTTCTCCTTTAATTTCTAGAAGATCTGCTTCGTGTACTAGTTTAACTTCCGAATGCTTTAATTTCTTCCTTATTTCGACATTGCCAGGAATAGA
>JAENXI010000157.1 GCA_016649625.1 Candidatus Bathyarchaeota archaeon | reverse complement strand
TATGGAATTGGATCCGTAGCGGCTTTAGGGACGACTATGGGATTGTTTTGGGAAGTACCGGTAATGCTTTCGATCGTTTATTTAGGAAGATATCTAGAAAAGCGTGGATTTTGGAAAACGGAAGAAAATAATTCAATTAATTGATTTTTGAGGTACTATAATAGCAGTCACATACATGCGAAAATTGGAAGAAGAACCTGAAACGTACGATTCGAATTTTACCACATTGACAAAGGGTATAAACTTAGAAGTTCATAACTGGGTGCTTGATAACATCAAAGAAGGTAAAACGATTTTAGAAGTTGGATCCGGTACGGGCATTCTCTCTTCGAAAATGGCAAAAAAGGGTAGAAACGTGGTTGCTATTGATAAAAATTTTCAAATGATAAATCAAGCGATGCTGAATTATCCTTCTAATATCGATGGAACACTACTCTATCAAATAGGAACATTTAAAGATTTACCGATTCCACTAAATTCTCAAGATGTTATTATAAGCACTTTCATGTTATCAGAACTTCGGCCCTTTGAACAGCAAATATTCCTGCGTAATTCGTGGATAGCATTAAAACCAGAGGGCAGACTAATAATAGGTGCTGAATTTGTTCCAACTGGTTTATGGAAGGTAGCTTTTATTTTAAAAAGATGGAGGTATAAAAAAAAATTACGCAGACTTCGTTTAAAAAATACTTATCTCGTGAAATGGTTCATGAATTATCTCGCACCTATTGGATTCAAGATAGTTGAGAGTAAAAAATGGAAACATGGATCCATTCAAGCATTAGAATTAATCAAAGTCAATGAAGATAATTCCAATGAACCGGGGTATTATAAACCATCCTCAAAAAAATTCAGAGGGATTGGATCTCAATTCAGAATTTTTAGATGTACTTTAACTGGACAAGCTGATAGGGTTCCTATTGAGCCAGGGATATACAGATCGGGAAATCCAACGAAAAATTCTCCAATTATTGTCACTGCGAATTATGACTTTACGTATATAAAAGTGATGAGAGATTTACGCCATATCGATGTATGGGTTCTATGCGTGGATAGTAACGGCATTAATGTGTGGTGTGCAGCAAGGGGTAATGATTTTGGCAATGAACAAATCTTAGAAGCAGTGGAAGCGACAGGAATCCAAAATCTTACAGAAGAAAAAACTTTAATTCTCCCTCAACTTTCCGCTGGTGGAGTTTCCATACCACAATTACCAAAAAAATCTGAGAACTTTCCTTTTAAAATTAAATTTGGGCCGGTATGGTCTAAACATCTACCACAATATCTTGAAGAAAAACCTCTTAAAAAACCAGATTACATGAAACTAGCTAAATTCAGTTTGTCTCATAGAATGAGAGCATGGGTCACGCATACTACATTTTTATTAAGAAAGATCTTTTTACTGCCAATCATTGGGTTCTTCTTTATTTTTTTATTAAGCCTACCATGGATAAACAAGCTTGCTTGGGTTGGGGAATTAATAGCATGGATCATTATATCTAATGGTTTAATATCAATCTTGTTTCCTCTCTCAAATTTCACGAGAAGTTTCATAAAGAAAGGAATGTTTTTTGGATTTCTCACATCATTAATTCTTGGAGGAATATCCTGGATATTACATGGCTCACTCATATTCATTTTATTAAATGTGATTCTATTCTTTTGGATAGCATTTTTTTCCACGATGTCGTTTAGTGGATATACCATGGCAACCAGCCCAACAGAAATTCAAGAAGAATATCCAAGATTTAGGAGGATAAATAAATTTTTATTAATTATGGGTACCATTTTATCAATAATTGGAATAATATTCTATTAAAAAAACTATTTTGAAATTTTTAAAAAAAAGATGAAAATTATGACAGAATTAAAGAGTCCAGCATCAAGCCCTGCACAATTAGGTAACATCCGAATACTTATTGATCAAAAATTATGCACTGGTTGCGGATTATGTGGAGAAGTCTGTCCATTTGGACTTCCTCAACCTATAGAAAATGGCAAATATGAAATTTCAGATATCAATTTATGTACTGAGTGTAGTGCTTGTAAAAGAAATTGCCCTGTTCAAGCGATATCTATGTTTGAACAAAAAGGCTGTGGATGTTTGTGGGATGCAAGGCAGCGAATTAAGAACAAGGGTTCAGAGAATTCTTGCTGTAGTTAAAAAAAAATATGTGAAGAAAATGAATGAAAAAAGTATAAATAATGAAATAAAAGTAGTTAAAGATTCTTGTGGATGTGGATGTGCATGTTCTGGAGCAGAAGAATCAACAGATGAAGAATTTTCTAAATTAAAAAAATTAGAGAATTCAAATGAGAAAAACAAAGATTCAAGTAAGTTGTATATTGACATTTACGTGCCCATGGATGCGTGCGCTTGTGAATGGTCTCAATTCATGAACTTAATGTTCTCAGCAATTACACCATATATTAAATATATCAAACACGAAACAAAATCATTAAATAGTGATGAAGCCCGTCAGATGAACTTGTTCACAAAATGTGTAATCGTGGATGGCAAGAAAAAATACACGACATCTGCTGCCTTAAAAAGGGATCTACCAAGACTTTTAGAAGAAAAAGGGTTGATGTAATTAAATTATAAGTTGTTGAATATGAAAACGATTAAATTTGATATAAGTATTCCAATACAAGGTCTACAGAAAGGCAAAAAATTTACCGTTTACGTTGATGATGATGCAACGATTATAGAAGCATTAGCCATGGTAGATAAGCACATTCAAGAAAATCCAAATGAATCCATATTTCCGATATATGATGGATATATACATAATTATCTTCAATTGTTCGTCAATTTAGAGGATGGATATGTCTATGATGATGTAGGAATTTATGCTTATGGT
>JAENXI010000156.1 GCA_016649625.1 Candidatus Bathyarchaeota archaeon | reverse complement strand
TCATTAAACTTATCACAAAAGAAGACATAATACCAAGGGACGCTAAAAAAACGGTTTTTAGATTTGCGCCAATTCTAGCTTTTTCAGTGATTGTTTTTGGGATGTGCTTTTTTCCAATTGATGGAACAAACATTATTCCCAATTCCGCATTTTCAGGAGATTTGATATTCGATCTAGCTTTGTTAACAATCGTTAACTTTCTTATGTTTCTTTCAGGTTGGGCCTCAGCTAGTCCATATGGTAGTATTGGAGCTGCAAGAGTTTTAGTTCAATTCCTAGGATATGATATACCTTTATTTTTGTTAGCGTTATCCCCAGCATTTTTAGCTCAAAGTCTTAGTATATCAGAAATAGCAACAGCACAAAATATTCCATTCGTGATTCTATCACCATGGGCTTTTATCCTTTTTATGATAGCTATGCAGGCTGAATTGGAGAAAGATCCTTTTGATACTCCTAATGCTGAAAGCGAATTAGTTGGTGGTTTAGAGACTGAATATTGTGGTGGACGACTGGCTTTCTTGCATTTAACTAGGGATGTTCAAATTATTTTTGGTGCGGCACTTGTTGTAGAGTTATTCCTTGGAGGTCCTTATGGTCCTGTCTTCTTTGGATTTCCAACTTTTTGGTACACTCTTTGGTTCATTCTCAAATTACTTGGTGTAATAGTACTTTCGGAATATTTAGCCAGCTTATTTGCTAGGTTACGTATCGATCAGGTCTTAACAGGAAATTGGAAAATACTGCTTCCCCTCTCTATTCTTTCACTAATTTTAACAGTCGCTTTGGCTACATGGATATATCCTTGGATGATGTAAAAATGGTGAACAAAAGAATGTCTCCAATGATAAAAGAGGTGCTTTCACGTTTTTTCTCAAAACCTGTTACTGAAAAATATCCATTTGTAAAAGCAAAAGTTCCTGAAGGTTTTCGAGGAAAACAATTATTTAATATTGATCTTTGCATTAGTTGTGGATTATGCTCAAGAGATTGTCCATCGAATGCAATTGAGATGGTAGAGGTTGATGGAAAACGAAGACCTCTTTTTCATCTTGATTTATGCATTTTTTGTTACCAATGTGCTGAGAGTTGCCCAAGAAATGCAATAAAAAGTTCTGTTTTCTTTGAGTTAGCTTCAAATGATAAAAAAGATTTAATACTAAAACCAGAAGCAAATAATAAGACTGGAGGATCTGATTAATATTGATTTTTGAAATAATTTCAACTGGATTACTGATTTCTGCTTGTCTAGCTATTTTTCTTGATGAAGCCATCTATTCTGTTTCAGCACTTGCATGCACGTTTTTTTTCACTTCACTATTATACTTATTAAATGACGCAATTTATGTAGCAATATTTCAATTTGCAGTTGCCGTTGGAACTTTGGCAATTTTATTTCTGTCTGGAGAGATGTTGAGTACAAAATCAGAAAATAAACCTTCAGTTAATAAGTTATTGATACTAATCTTTGCAGGAGCTTTAATTTCAATACCAACAATACTCCTTTCAATTTCAAACCCATCAATTGTAGGATCTGGCATTGCCTTTGAAGAAGCTTTGTGGGATTTACGCGGTATGGATGTTGTTTTTCAAGGTTTGGTGTTGTTGACTGTAGCTTTGGGAACTGCAATTATTCTTTATGAAAAGAAGAGGCGCGCCTAAAAATGGATTTCGTTATCTTATCTCTAACAATGATGGCAATTGGAATCTATGGTTTGTTAACAAAACGGGATTTATTGAAAGTTTTTATGTCTGTTGAACTAATTACGACAGGAGCAACCTTAAATTTTGTTATGCTAACTTCTTCTCTTGGTAAAGGATTAGGAGAAGCTTTCTTAATTCTTGCTTTTTCAACTGACACTGTAATAAGTGGTGTAGTGTTGGCTTTACTTGTAATTGTTTGCAAAAAATATGGCACAAGTGACATTAATGAAATACTTAAAACAGAGCAAAAAGAGGAAACGCTCTAAATGTGGTTTGATGTTTTCTCTTGGCTAGTTTGGGGACTTCCATTACTGTCCAGTATTTTTGTTATTCCTATTGCTCGTTTTAGCTCAAAAGCACGCGATTATTTTGCAATAATGATAACTCTAGTAACTACGTTGTTATCTCTTTCTCTTATTTTTGGAGTTCAATTAAGTGCTGAAGAATTTTTTGGTTCATCTGCGGCTTGGATTCCATCTTCTGGAATTACTGCAGGTGTATTCGTTGATCCGCTTGGTGTTTTATTTGCTGTTCTGATTGCTTTTTTTGGTTTGATTATTTCGGTATATTCGTTAGGTTACATGAAAGGTGAAGAAGGGTTAACAAGATACTATTTCTTTCTCTTGCTCTTTATAGGTTCAATGATAGGTCTTGTATTATCTGACAATTTCCTTCAAATGTTTATTTTCTGGGAAATGGTTGGCCTTTGTTCATACTCGCTAATATCCTTCTGGTATAAACGTCAAGAGTCTATCCAGGCGGGTGCCAAAGTTTTTCTAATGACAAGAATAGGTGATGTGAGTCTGTTGGCTGCAATTGGGCTTTTATATGCGAATTTGGGATCTTTCTCTTTTAGATATGCTATTTTGAATATCGGAACAATACCTATACCTACTCTCACTATAATCGCTTTTCTTGTGCTTGGTGGAGCTATAGCCAAATCAGCTCAACTTCCTTTGCATACTTGGTTGTATGGGGCTATGGAAGCGCCAACTTCAGTTAGTGCTCTTTTACATTCAGCTACAATGGTGAAGGCTGGAATCTATCTTGTTGCTAGATTTCTCTTAATTTTGGGTCCTCTTGCATATTCTCTTCCTATGTGGTTGCCTTCAATAGCTTGGATTGGTGTTCTAACTGCTTTTGTTGGTGCAACATTAGCTTTTTACACTCC
>JAENXI010000155.1 GCA_016649625.1 Candidatus Bathyarchaeota archaeon | reverse complement strand
ATCTGAGCTTATTGAGCAACCTATTAAACTTGTCTGGAAGGGAAAAATATCGGATTTTAATTTTTTTTCTAAAAATAGTTACCAAATCCATGTACAAACCAAAAGGGCATATCCAACCACAAAAGAAGCGACCTAAAAAAATGGTTGAAAAGAGTATGACAAGAAGTATGACTAAAAACCAAAGCACCATAGTAAATAAGTAATAAATGGCTACAAGTGAAACTGTCTGAATAAATATTCGCAGAATACTTATTCTCCTCGTTTTATCATGCACCCAAATTTGAATTACAAGTAATCCCGCTCCTATTAAGGTGCCAGCAATTATCCATCTCAGTAATTCAGCCAATAATTCAATCGTCATTGATATTCTCTCAAGGCAAAGGATAAACCTGTATTAATTTAATCGCAATATATAAATTAAATTTGAAATATCTGGAGCAAATAATAGGTTTAAACACTTTAAGGCATGTTTTATAAAAAAATATTGATTAGCCACCAACAATAATGAGTTACTCAAAATATCCTGTGTCAAAGTCTCTTTTTATTTTTTGAATTACTTGTTTCACTATTTCTTCTCTCAGGTTTAGGGCTTGAGAGAGTTTCCTTATACTTTGATCATGTTCATCAAGTGCTTGATGAAATACCCTACGAGCATTCGCATCGTTGATTTTTTGAATTACTTTAGAGACTTCTCTCATTATTGAATTTCTGATTGATAGAAGAAACATACGTTCGTCTTCAAGAATTTCAAGTTTTAAATCTATATCCGATAATAATTTAGCAAAAGGGTTTATTTTATCTTTCCAATCTGAATAGGCCACTATTCTATTTTTTCTTTTTATTAATGATTCTAGTGTTTCAGGAATTTGTTGTTCATCTGGTGTAAGATCAAAAAACATGATATCTTGCTTGAATAGATGTGGCGCCACATCAACAGTAATCGAGAGACTTTTAACAAGTCCAAAAACTCTTCTTTGCGGACCAGTAGGACTACTCTGGATATTAGACTTTACCAATCCACACTTTTCCATAAGTTTTAGATGTTTTGCCACAAGCTGTTGCCCCAAACCCAGTTCTTTTGCGATTTGAAGCGTATAATTGGGTTCCTGGCTTAAGCGTTCTATAATTTTTCTTCTTATCGGATTTTCAAGAATTTTTAGTAAGATATCTAGATTGGATTCTATTACTGCTTCCACCAGCTTTATGAAATAAAAAAGGTTGTTGAGCTATTTAAGCTCAATTCTTCGCATTTTTTGTTCGGGGCTGGTTTCTTTTTTTGGTGCAACAACCTCCAATATACCCTGATTCATTTTTGCATCAACTTCAGACGGAATTATTTCATCTGCAAAAGTTATTGTTCGTTGACAGGATGAAAATAAACTTTCTCTGTGAAGATATTCCTGGTTTTTTTGCTCGCTCTTAGTTTCCTTTTTTGCAGTTAATATTAGTGTGTTTTTGTTGAGTTGTATTTCTATATCAGTTTTTTTGTATCCAGGCAAATCCGCGATTATCAGATATTTATCTCCCTTATCAACTAAATCGACTAGCGGAGCTTTTACAGACAATTGTTCTATTGCAGAAGACCACCAGGTTTTCATTGGCATAAATTGGGAAAGCATCTCATCAAAAGTTCTTGCTAAATCGTCAAAAGTTGAGTTAAATCTTTTTGAAAGATACGTTTCTTGTTGGTGGTGTGTTGCAGTATTTTCGGTTTTTATTTTTTGCTGTTCACTACTCAAGTTATAACACCTCCACTATACAACTTAATGTACACAACAGTAGTTTGTCTACTAATAAGTCTTTCTCAAAGAAACCTAAATTAAGCCACACTCAACCAAAAAAAATAATTCAAAATAAAAAATAGTTCAAATCATAACCAAAACTGAAGTATTTTATACCGGGTTACAGAATAGTTGTTTTAGACTAGGAGGCAAATATTTTGAAAATGAAGTTTTACGAACTACTCGACAAAGACGTATTTGTAGATAAAGAAAAAATTGCCAAAATAAAGGATGTTATAATAGATACGGAAGAATGGAAGATAACTCACCTAGAAATTGAATTAAACAAAAAAGCAGCAAATGAGATTGTTGGCGTAAAAAAAGAGTTACGTAACACATTAGCTATTTCAGCTCTAGAAAAAGGCATAGCATGCTGTTCAGATGCTGGTGTTGAGATCAAAGTTTCAAAGGGTCAACTACCCATCTACTTACGCTCAACCTAAAAATGCAAATAACATTACACAGTTAACTAATCCCCTTTTTAGGAGAACAATCTTTCTTTACTCAATTTTTTTTTAGGGAATTCAATGAAGGACGTGTTTTCGCCGGAGTGACATATAATATAAGCTGTAATTTTTATTTGGGATGGAACTTTGGCAAATAGCAAAAAAGTGATAATTACGTTTTTCAATAAAACATTAAACGAATTTGGATTTCGAGTGAACGAAGACTATATAGGAACCCTATGGGATCAAGTGCTACAATAATTCTTGAAGAAATATTATCTTGTATGAATGTTGATTTCTCAAAAAAAACTAATTGAGAAACTTGCTAAGAAAAGAGCTAAAATTGAAAGTTAACTTAGCAATCAAATTAAACTCACCAATGGTGCATTCGACATTTTAGAGGCTTTAAAAGGCCAAGTAAAACTTGCATTAGCTTCTATGAATAACAAAGCAGTCATAAAAAAACATTTAAAAATGTGTAGATTAGAAAAATATTTCGATGTTGTTCTCTCCTCTGATGAGATAATTGAACCCAAACCCAGTCCAGACATTTTTATGAAATGTGCAAAAAGCTGGAATTAAATGTGAGTGAATGCGTCGTTATTGAAGATTCAGTTGTAGGTATTAGAATTGCTAAAGAAGCGAAGATGAAGTGCATCGCT
>JAENXI010000154.1 GCA_016649625.1 Candidatus Bathyarchaeota archaeon | reverse complement strand
TGGTGTACACGATATTGCTGTTAATATAAGAGCGGATTCCATGGAAGCTTTAAAAGATTTAATTAGTAATCAACTCAGAAAAATAGCGAGAGTCAGATCAACATTATCGTTAATTCTTGTTGAAGAATAAATTTTATTACAAAGGTTGTGTAAAACACTTCTTTAGATATGAAAAGTAGTTTGTAATACAGATTTGAATCAAAACCCGTAATACTTTTATTCTTTATTTCCATGTAATCAGCGCTTGTGTTTGGGATGAAAAGTGACTACTAAATCTAAAGAAGATTTTGATCTAAATTTAGCTGCAAATTATGCTCCTCTTGAGGTAGAAAAAGAGACTCAAGAATTTTGGGAAAAGAACCATATACGCGATAAGCTTGAGCTACTGGAAAATAATAACAAAGGCGTGCTAGGGTATATTGAAGGACCTCCTACCCTTAATGGAATTCCTCATATCGGTCATGCTAGAGGAAGAGTGATGAAAGATGTCCGTTATCGTTGGAAATCCATGGAGGGTTATTACATGCCTTTTTGGGCTGGTTGGGATTGTCAAGGATTACCTGTTGAGCTTGAAGTAGAAAAAATTCTAGGAGTAAAAAATAAACTAGATTTGATAACTCAAGTTGGTGAAGAGCGTTTCATTGAAGAGTGCAAAAAGGTCATATTGAAATATCATAAAATGTGGTTAGAAGCTGATAAACGCTTAGGGATTTTCATAAATCAAAAAAAAGCGTATTGGACTTACCTTGATAATTATATTGAACGAGAATGGCAAATTCTCAAATGTGCATGGGATCAGGAACTTCTTGAAGAAGGCCATTATGTTGTAGCATATTGTCCAGGTTGTCAAACATCTCTTAGTAGTGCAGAAGTGGGTTATGAGGGATCTTACAAAGAAGTTGAGGACCCATCATTATATTTTAAATTCAAAGTTAACAAGAGCAACAATGAGTATTTCCTAGTATGGACGACAATGCCCTTTACCATAATAACTGATACCATGTTAGCTGTTCATCCGGATGCAGAATATGTCAAGGTAAAAGTTGGCGATGAATTATGGATAATGGTCAAACAACGCGTTGAACCTGTAATGGCGGATCTTGAAATTGAGAATTTTGAGGTAGTTACTTCCATAACAGGCAAAAATCTGGTTGGAACCAAATATGATTATCCACTAAAAGACATAGTCCCTGAACAAGAAACACTTGAATCAAAAAATCAACTTGTTCACACAGTTATTGATGAGTCCTTTGTGGATGTAGATACTGCAACAGGTGTTGTCCATCTTTCCCCTGGAAACGGTGAAGACGATTTTTGGGCTGCAAAAAAAAGAGGGGTACCAATATTTGTACCTTTTAATGACCAAGTAAAATTCACAAAAGAGGCAGGTCTTTTTGAAGGCGTTTTTGCTCGTGATGCAGATTCTTTAGTTGTAAAGGAACTTGAAAAGAAAAACGCACTCGTTAAAATTGGGAAGACACGACATGAGTATCCCACTTGTTGGCGATCACATCATAAACTTGTTTGGTTAGCTAGAAAAGAGTATTTCTTAAGAACTGACAAGATAAACAGCAAAGTTTTAGAAGCTGCAGAAAAAATTGAATATTATTTTTCTGAACCTAAAAACAGATTTATAGCTTTTCTTAAAGAAGGCAAACCTTGGTGTATTTCCAGAGAACGAATATGGGGTACACCATTACCCATTTGGTCTTGTGTGAACTGTGGTAAAAAAACGATTATTGGTAGCAAAAAAGAATTAATACAAAAATCTATCGAGAAAATACCTGAAGATTTTGAACTTCATAAACCATGGGTGGATCGTGTTACTTTGAAATGTGAAGTTTGTGAAGGAAACATGAAAAGGGAAGATTTTGTTTTGGATACCTGGCATAATAGTGGAGCTTCTCCTTTTGCAAGATTTAATGATTTACAGTATGATAATTACGTTCCAGCAGATTTTCTAACTGAGGGTATAGATCAAACCAGAGGTTGGGCAAACTCTCTTCTTTTAGAGCACATTATTTTAACAGGCAAAAGTGAAGCTCCATATCGCGCATTTTTGTTTCAAGGATTAACCCAAGATTCAAAAGGAAGAAAAATGAGCAAAAGTTTGGGAAATGTTATTGAAATTAATAAACTTCTTGAAAAATATTCAGCTGATCTTAGCCGATTTTATATGATGAGAAAGTGTCCATCTATTGATTTTATGAATTTTGATGTCCAAGAATTGAAACGTAGACCCTATCAGGTTTTATCTACCCTCTACCATTTGACTAGATTTTTCCTTCAAAATGCCCAATTTGATAAATTCAATCCAATAAATTATACTTTAGATTGGGCTGAAAAAAATAATATGTTTAAGAATGTTGATCGTTGGTTGCTTTCCAAGCTTCAAGATAAAATTGAAGCCTATACTCACAAACTGGATAGATGTGAATTTAATTCTGCTGTTGCAATTCTTGAGGTTTTTGTAATTGAAACTTTGAGCAGGTTATATGTTCCAATGATTCGGAAGGAACTATGGACTGACGATCCTAAAGCTTCCAATAGACGACAAACAATATACGCCATTTTGTATCATGTGCTTAAAACATTGACTTTGCTTTTTAATCCAGTGACACCTTTTTTTAGTGAAAACCTCTATCAGAAAGTATTTAGATCTCTTGATCCAGAACTACCTGAGTCAGTTAACTTTGGAAATTGGCCTACACCTAATCGTGAAATCAGAAATAAAATCCTGGAAGAAGACTTCGATATTCTATTTAAATCTGTTTCATTAATCTATGCAGCCCGACAAAAAGCCAAACTAAAGAGACGCTGGCCTCTTGAGACAGTAGTTATTGTTGCGGATGAAAAAACTATAAACGCTCTAAGTACTCATGAATTACTTT
>JAENXI010000153.1 GCA_016649625.1 Candidatus Bathyarchaeota archaeon | reverse complement strand
CTACATACCCAGAAATTTATTAATGCATTATTAATATAAAAGATGTTTCGTTAAAACACTGGTTCAATTCTAAAATTAAAGCTTAATCAAAAAAATGACGTTAATGTCACGCCCAAGCACCTGAACTGGAGATGGTCTGAAAGCAGGCGCACATGACATAATGGATGGATTCTGAAAAAAGGCACAAGCTATAGTTCGAAAATGGTCTGAGTTATCAAATCAAAGAGAACTAAAATTATTTCTGTTTAGCATTAAGAAGTACAACAAATCCTGGAATCAACAACGACACCAACCAAACCTCTGTTAAATGAAGAAAACTCAAGTACACAGGCACCCAAATCGAGATTATTAGATAAATAGCAAAATGGACACCAATCAAAACCAGAGCAGCTCCAATTAAACTCAAATTAATCTTCTTTGTTTTTCGAATAAGAGGTAAACAGGCAAATACTGAAACTAAACCAGCAACCAACAAAGTCAGTAACGAGTTAACCGCACCAATAGTTTCAAGTAAAGATCCAGATTGACTTCCCAATTGTGAAAGAGCAAAAAACCAAAAAAAAGCATGTTTAATCCAGATACCAAAAACATACATTGGCCCAACAACACCAATCCATCTGAGAAGATTGATTGAACCTTTATTCTTCTTTAATTTACGACTTAACAAGAATAAAAGTGGGAACAGTAGAAAGCCTTGTAATAAAAAAGAAGCACCAGTGTAAATATTGAAACCTGCAAAAGTAAACTCTGAAAACGAGAGAATAACATGATTTATTCCAGAGGGAATAAACAAAACAAAATACAATGATTCAAAAAGAAGCACCTTACTAAATCTATCAAGATATCTGCTATCGTTCTTATTGAAAAGATAAGCTGAACAAAACCCGAATATTCCACCAAAAAGACGCAAATAAATACCAATTGAACTCGCGAATTCTTGCATTAGGAGAAGTGTCCATGGAAATGTAGAACTTGTGAAGTTTTCAGGAACTTGTATGGCTTCAGGTAGTTGACCAATTCTTGGAATGAAATTGTAGAGAAAGATTGTAGTAACAATTGCATGATAGATTGTATAGAGCAAGAAAATTATTGAAACAAATAATAGAGCTTTTTTCAGAAATGCTACTTTATTTAAAGTCATTGAAATTCAAAACCAAAAGCAATTTTATATCATTGCATAACCTCTAAGCAAACATTTAAGCTTTATATCTCCAAAAAATACTGTGGTTTTTTCTTAATCAGAGGAAAACATAACTCAATAAGAGGTTCTACGCATTGAAAAAAATCTCTGTTGGACCTATTTAACCCCGATTTGATTTTTTTTATTTTGTTCGATTGCTTCTTCAATATTATTTTTTACGTTTTCACATCCGACATATCTTGTTTCCAAGATTTCAAGACCAATATCAAATTTTCTAAGTTCTTCAGTTATTTTAGAACTATTCCCTAAGGTATCCAGAACAACAAATCCTCTTAAACCTTTGAATATGTCCTTGAAAGCGGTTTCATCAAATCCTTCTTTTTTCAACATGTCCTTAACGTATCCAAAGGAATCCATCATTCCTGGAGAAAGGAAAAATAGGTTTTGATTTGGGTCAGCTTCAAGATATTTTCCTTTTCCACCCATTTGACAATCAATACAATTCAAAGCATCAATTTTGACAATTCCATATTCTTCAACTAGTTTATTCATCTGGTTATCCGTTCCAAGACATAGGTCACCATAAACGAGAATTACGTTTCTTGGGTATTTTTTTAGTGCTTGTTCAATTGCTGGACGCAGATTCTTTTCTATTTTGGTATAATCTTCATGTAAGTATTTGCTAACAAAAACTGTTTCTACATCCAATTCTTTATTTTTGATTAGTTTTTTTATTTCATCTTTTAAAATGCTACAAGCAACCAAGCAAGGTTTTGATTTTTGAGACAAGATGTCACCTGAAATTATTGAGCAAAATAAATCAATTGTTTAAACCAATATTTTTTTTGTCTTTGGGTTTATTTTTTTCTATCTTAATGGCTTTGAAATGCGGACAAGCTTGACCTTTAGGTTTCAAATTAGTTAGATTTAAGAACCGAGGCGCATTAATGCAGATTCCATTATCAAAGTTAGTGCAATCTTCATGTTTTTTATTTGCAAAATCCATTTTTGGTAGTCTACGTTGAATTCGTTGAAGTGTTTTTTGCCATAGACCCAATTCTTTAAACCTTCATGGTATACATTTTTTGTTCATTTATGCAAGTTTTTTGCTGTCTTTCCCAGGTGAGGCTTCAAAAACCTCGTCAACTTTAATGATACCTACGCTCTTAATCTGAAGCTTCATTAGTTTCATGACATTTTCTGAAAAACTGTCAAAAATTGGTCCAGAAGTCTGAAATCCAACAAATGTCCCTTTCAGTTGATATCCAACCATAGGTCCTTTGAATATAATAATGGCAACTTTTTTTGTGTTTTCAAGGTTTGTCTTTGTTTTCTTGATAAATAACTCTGCAAATGCAATTGTCTCCGAGTCGATAGCGGTTATGCTTCCTACTGTAGCTACGTTTGGAGAACCTTTCTCATCGATTGTTGCTATCATTTTAGTTGAATCTGGTGCTGCGATAATGTCCATAATATCTTTGGGTATAGTAACCATTTTTTATTTCTCCATATGTGTACTTTGTTATCACATTTCATTATATAAATTTAGGTAAGAAAAATATACTAATTTTAGTTTCCTCTTTTGTAATTAATCCTGCTTCAACAAGTTTTTTATGTGAAAAATTAAATGACCAGCCTTCAAGTCAGTTGTTGTTGGATTAAATTTTAATAAACAAAACTTTTGTATTTTTTTGCATAATACCTATTGTTCAGGTAAGAAGACAGCAACTGCAATAGTAGTCGTCCACAAACCACCC
>JAENXI010000152.1 GCA_016649625.1 Candidatus Bathyarchaeota archaeon | reverse complement strand
CGTCAGATGTGTATAAGAGACAGCTTAAACCACTACAATATACACAAATCCAAACTGAAAACGCTGTATTATTATCTTTTTGTAATCCAAAATCAACTTTAGCTATTTGTTCTACAAAAGGAAAATTTATCAAAAATACAAACATTATTCAAAATTTATACTATCGACAAGAGGATCTACGAGGCGAAAGCAGTATTGATGATTGTTTGCAACCAGGATTTTTTGAACTTAAAATTAATCCAAAAAAATCAATAAAAACTTGTATTATCGCTTCATCTGATAAAAATAAAAAAAATTCCATAGATCTTATTCAAAAAATTGGTATAACTAATAAAGAAATTGAGTTATTATTAAAATATGAAGTAAAAAAAAATAGACAATTATTGATTGATTTTTATTCTAACTATTATAAAATTCAAGAAAGTAATTGGTTAAACTGGATTCTTTTGGGTGCAAAAAATTTCCTCGTTGGGGATCACAAAAATAATAAGCATATTATGGCTGGTTATTTTTGGTTTGGACCTTGGGGGCGTGATACTTTCATTTCATTACCTGGGTTATTGCTCATACCTAGGAGATTTAATGATGCAAAAAACATACTTTATAATTTTTCCAAGTTGGTTAAAAATGGGTTAGTCCCTAATTTTCAACAAGATCAACAAGAAGATATGGGATATAATACAGTTGACGCAAGCTTATGGTATTTAAATGCTATTTTGCAATATCTAAAATACACTGGAGACTTTACTTTTGTTCAAAAAAAATTATGGAGTACAATTCTTAAAATCGTTAGATGTTTTGAAAAAGGAACTGACTTTGGAATTAAAATGGATCAGGATTGTCTACTTCAACATGGTCCTCAGCTCACGTGGATGGATGCAATAGTAGATGGAAAAGCTGTTACTCCACGATCAGGAAAAGCAGTTGAAATTCAATCCCTTTGGTATAATGCATTAAAAATTATAGGATTATTAGCCGAAAAATTTGGAGACAAATATATTTCCGAAAAATATACGGAAATTGCTTTTAAATCAAAATTAAGTTTTAATCGAAAATTTTGGAATAAACAAAGAAATTGCTTATTTGATGTGGTGGAAAATGATAATAATGATTCATCAATCCGTCCTAATCAGATAATTCCTGTAGCTTTGGATTTTTCCATTATTGAAAACGATCATTGTAGAGCTATTATTGATGTGGTTACTTCTGAACTTCTTACTCCATATGGTTTAAGGACGTTAGAAAAAAAAGACTCAAAATATAATGGAAAATATGTTGGTAATAGAAAAAGTAGAGATCAAGCCTATCATAATGGTACAGTTTGGCCTTGGTTACTGGGACCCTTCACAAAAGCATATTTTAAAATAAAGAAAATTGATACTCAAAAAAGTAATACAATTGAAGAGAATATATTACAAACTTTGCTAAAAGATCATCTGCTAACTAACGGATTAGGATATGTAAGTGAGGTATTTGATGGTGATTTACCTCATAAAGCACGAGGTTGCATTGCTCAAGCTTGGAGCATTGCTGAACCACTACGAGCATATATCGAAGATATCATGAATATTAAACCAAAATTTCATGAAATTCTATAATGAATTATTCTTGATGATTTTTCTTAGTTCTAAGGCATCTCTTTCAGGAAGAACAGTGTTGATGTATACACCCGTATTTTTTTCAAATCCTGCCCAAATCGATAATTTATAAAAAACTTCCAAATGCCAATGATAGTGTTCGTTGGTTTTCTTGCTTAATGAAATATGAAAACCATAATTATAAGCAGGATCATTCACAAGCAATCTGAGAGCTGCTAAGCTTTTCTTTAGGGTTTTAGCAAAAACTCGTTTTTCATATTTAGTTAGATTTATTATTGTATTATCGTGACGTTTGGGAATTATCCAAAACTCCATGGGTTGAATGCTCGCATAAGAGGTGAAAACAATAAAACAATCATATTGAAAAATAAGTCTGGAGCCTTTCTCCTCATTTTTTTTATTATAAAACTTTTGACTAGCATCGATTTCTACTTCTATTATTCTTGGAACAAAAGGAATTGCTACAATTTGACTATGATCATGAGTAAGTGACGTTCCTGCTTCTTTCTTAAAATTTTTAAAAATTGAAACATATCGAATATAAGGTTTGGAGCTTAAATCAATTAACATTTCAATATATGCGTTAATTAAATTAATCAGTTGATCAATTTTGCAGTGGATGGATCTTCATCATGATTTGGAGATTCAACTAAAATTAAATGTTGACCTATTGCATTAGTCAGATTACTAGACAATTTGACAGATTTATAACAATCGGTTTTTTTTATTATAGCTAAAAGCAGGATAAAGATTAGAAACAATCCTAATAATTCAATTCTTTTTTCTTGCTCCCAGAGTATCTGCAGATTTTACTATTTTTTCATTTTCATTTAAATACAGGAAAACAGCTGGGGGAGTTAACGCCTCATTGCCCACACAAAGAGGCCAAGAATTTTCTTTTAAAGTAAGACTTTTGGGTTTGATAAAATCTGTTGGACGTCTACTTCACTCTGTGGCAATAACCACCCAACGATTTAATAGATGATCCTTTCTGACCTCATTATAGACCATAAATAATACCTCATTATAAAGAAAATGTACATAAAGAAAATTTTAATTTTTCCAAGCTTAATGGTAAAACGCTAATTTTTTCAGTAAGTAGACTTAAAATTCCTGCACTTTGTATACAAAATCATCACCAAAACACAGTTTCATATATTTAAAAATAAATAGTAAAAACATAAAATATGTTAGAATAAAAAATTCTGAAAAAAACCTCACTAATCTATAAAATAGTTTTTAACCAACATCTAAAATACCTACCAAAAACCTTAAGTGTCGCATTTGTTCTAAGATGTGTTAGTC
>JAENXI010000151.1 GCA_016649625.1 Candidatus Bathyarchaeota archaeon | reverse complement strand
TCTGAACCTCATCCTGTTGACTTAGTGGAATCTGCTTCGAATTTGCTAAACAGATATATGGAGTATGGAAATGCGTCGTATTTAGGTAATATGAGTAGTTTGCTTGGTTTGGTTGACGAGGTAAAAAATATAGAGATAACTGATACTGGAGGAAATCTGAAGTTGAAGATTTCCACATCTGAGGATCGAACAGAGTTTTTCTGGTTGTATACTAAGAATGATGTTGATTTTTCGGCTAAAAGTTTGAGTTTTGTTTTTAAAAATCGTGTTTGTCAATCAATAACTGATGGCTGGGTTTTGTTTGAGTCAGGAAGCACCGAGGTTAATATTTCTCGTGACGAGGCTATTGATCTTGCAAAAGAGGCTGCATTGGTTTTCACGTGGGAATATGAAGGTGAGGTTGTAGGCAATTTTACTGTTTTAGATACTCCTGTTGTTGCTGTATTTCATCCACATCCTAGGGAAGATTTTCTAAATCTTATTCCTTATTGGTATGTTACCCTTTACTTGGATAAGGTTTATCCTGGAGAAATTAGTAGCATCGCTGTTGGTTTATGGGGCGATACTGGAGAGATTAATGATATTAATGTAGTAGAACCTGTGTAATTGTTTTGTTTGGTGTTGCTGGTTTAGGGAAAGGTATTAAAAATAGGTTTTATATTTTCGAGTAGGCTGAAGGTAACTAAAACCTGACAAAAAAAGGGTTTTAGAGAAGTTTTACAGATAAAACGTGTTCTTTCTCTTAAAAAGAGGCTTTATGGAAAACATGTTATTGTTCCTTTGCTTGTTATTCCCTCTTTAACGTTTCACAAGATTTGTTGTTTGGCTATTCGAAGATTTTGGGAGGTTTGGATTGTTAATAGTTTTGGAGATATTATGCATAAGATTCCTAGATTGGTAACTTAACCTATACAATTACTATTTTTTGTGTTATTTTTTTGTTATTTAGTTACAGGATATATCTGGTTTTTTAGTGGATTCTTTGTGACAAAGAGTTATATGTGCATTATTAATACCTTTATTTTGAAGGCAGAATGGTTTAGGTTGAACAAATTTGTGGTTCCATAAATCATTTAAAGCGTTAAAAAATTAAAATTTCTTTGAAAAAAATAAATTATTGTAGGAGGCTCTTTAGTGAGAAAAAAAAATGTTCAACTCACTTCAATTCAGATCATGATTGCAGCGCTAAACGAAGAGCCAGGTATTGGTCCAACAATTAATGAGTTATTAGAAAAGTTGGGAAATCAAAGAATTTTACTAATAGATGGAAATAGCTGTGATAACACAGCAGAAGTAGCTAAAGACTTTGGAGTTGAGATTCTATATCAAAAAGGTAAAGGTAAAGGTGATGCGCTATTTCAAGGACTTGCACACACAGGGTTTCATGTGGATTATATAGTCTTAATTGATGCTGATTTTACCTATCCGGCTAAATATATTCCCTCTATGATTGACATTTTAAATAACGATTCAAAGATTGGAATGGTTTGTGGAAATAGGTTTAACACAGATTTGGATAGAAAAAATTTGCGTGGTCCTTTTTATTTAGGAAATAAACTTCTTTCCATTGCTCACAATATTTTTAATGGAGTATATTTGCGTGATCCTCTTACAGGTTTGAGGGTTATTCGTGCTGAACTTTTGAGAGGTTGGACTTTGAATTCAAAGGGGTTTGATATCGAAGTTGAACTTAACTATCTTGTCAAAAGAAAGGGGTATTCTATTGTTGAGATTCCAATAAAATATCGTCCCAGATTGGGTGAAAAAAAGTTAAAGATCCAAGATGGACTTGTTATCTTAAATCGAATCTTCAAAGAAATCATAATTAGTAAATAATACGAAGATCTTGCCGAAAATGTGCATTTAGCTGTTAATATGTGGAGTTTTGGTTAACAGAAAAAAGTTTTTTGTTCTTGGTTTGGTTTTATCGCGAGTTTTTATGGGGTAGTCTTTGTTTATGGTATTGTTTTATTTTGTTGAATTGTCATTTTAATAAATTCTGGTGGCATCATTGTTTTTTTTGAGATTTCTTCTGTTTTAATTCCTTTTGAGTGCAATCTTAAGACTACGCTTGTCATTGATTCAGTAAATTCAATAATGTGATTGTCGGGATCATAAATCCTAAAAACTCTCTGACCCCATGGCTGCTCTCTAATATCGTGAATTATTTTTATGTCTTCTTTTTTTTGTTTTTGAATGGAAATGTGCTGGTTTTTTCCTCTTTTTTATTGTTATGTTTCATTTTATGTGGGTTGTGTTACATTTTTTGTAACTCATCTAAAGCGTCTTAGTTTGATGATTTTTTGTATTGTTTTGGTAGTAGTAAATGTGACTTGTGTTGATTACGGTATCTTTTTTGTACCAATAAGCATATTCATGTTTTCACGGTATAACACAGTGATGTGTTGGTTAGCTGGAGCTAAGGTTCCGTAAGAAACGAGTTCACAAACAATAGTAATCAGATGCTTCACCAAAGAACCCTCGTTAGATTCTTGATTAAAAAAAGGATGTAAACAACGTGGTATACCAAAATCAAATATTAAACATAGAGAAAACCCTAAAAAATGTTCTCGACTTTGATAAATTGAAATTTTGTTTCGAATGTGGTATTTGCACAGCGAGTTGTCCAGTAGCTGAACTAATTCCTGAACACTATAATCCCAGGACATTATTACACAACCTACCATCAGGTACTGTTGACATACTAAAATCAGCTGAGTTATGGCTATGTGCTTGGTGCAACCGTTGTCAAAACCATTGCCCACAAAAAATAAATCTTCCAGAAACTTTTCAGACTTTAAGAAAATTTGCAGTTGAACATGGGTATTTCGAAGGATTCTATAAAGCTTTGGAAATAATTAGAGAAAAAATTCCACTCCCAGCTTCATCTTGTTATGTTTGTTTTCATC
>JAENXI010000150.1 GCA_016649625.1 Candidatus Bathyarchaeota archaeon | reverse complement strand
TACAAGTTAATTAAAATGAATCCCAATCAACAAAGAAACCAAATCAAGTTGGGGACTCACGTAAAAATAGTCTTAAAACAACACCAACGAACTGGCAAATTAACTGAAGGTATTGTTAAAACTATTCTCACTAATAGTTCGACTCATCCTCATGGAATAAAGGTACGACTTGAAGATGGCAAAGTCGGCAGAGTACAATTAATAATCAAATAACAAAATTATCTGAGTTATGCACATTCCACTTTAATATTTTCAACCCTACATCCCATATCCAATAATAATAAAAACAATTTTCCAAAATATTAGAACATAATTACTAGAACACCAAGTTCTTATCGAGATAATCTTAATACTACAAGTAAAGATGTATCTTTTGACGTAATTTTTTTGGCTAAAGCAATATGGAAAGGAGAGATTATAGCACAAAGTGATGCCTTTGAGATAGTCGAAGGTAACTACTATTTTCCACCAAACTCCATAAAAAGAGAGTTCCTAAAAGAAAGTAATACTCATTCAACCTGTCCGTGGAAAGGTTTTGCTAGCTATTATGATGTGATAGTCAAAACAGAAATCAATAAAGACGCAGCATGGTATTATCCTGATCCAAAACCCGCAGCAAAACAAATCAAAAACTATGTCGCTTTTTGGAAAGGAATTACAATTCAAGAATAATCCAATAATATTTAAGCCAAAACTTGAACTTTCGCTTTCCAAAAATGGGCTGATCAATTAATTTACTATTTTTTTAAATTAAAAAAGCCACCATTCAATTTATGTTTTATAGACAATAAAAAGATTGATCGGAATGCTAGAAGATACTGGAATTCAGGTTTTAATTCTGATTGTATCAATTGCTGGTTAAGCTTCATCTAGCCATTTTGCTATAAAATCTATGGAAGATATTATTGAATTAACAGGATTAAGAGCTGTTTCTACTGGTTTTATCATTCTAGCAGTGCTCCCATCCACTCCTGAAATTGTAGTCACAATTATTGCAGTTACTCAAAGCAACTTATCCATCAGTATTGGTGATGTATTGGGCTCGAATATTTTCAATATCGGAGCAGTTCTGGGATTATTAGGTATGTTTGGTTATCTCAAACTTTGTTGTAATGACCTATTTATGGAACTTGCTGATACCCTCTCAATAATTGTTCTTATTCCCTTAATTTTATTAGTAAATCAATATGCAATCTATAAAATTCCAAATCAGTTAATAGGACTAATTCTCCTATCCGCTTTTTTTATTAATGTTTATATGATAACAAAAAAAGCTACCCGATTCCACACAGGTCTGTGCAAATGAAGCTAATTTTGAAATAAGAAAAGAGGACAAATCAACTCCAAACAAAGGTTCTGAAAGGAAAACAGCAACTAGAACTAAAAAATCATAATAATTGGAACACTTCTAACAAGCTTTGCGTTAATTGTTTTGTTTGCTTAACTAACAGTATATTCTGCTTCAAACTAGCTATTGTTTTTGGTGTACCTGCAATTCTTGTTGGAGCAAAACTTGTAGCAATTGGCACCTCTCTTCCCGAATTAACACTCGATATTACTGCCGTAAGAAGGGGCCGAGTGCAACTTGCCCTTGGAGATGTTATCGGGTCCCATCTCACTAACTTAACACTCGTGTTAGGAATTATACTCCTGGGTTCTCCTTTTCAAGTTGATATGACCATATTTATAGAAATCATTTCGTTTTTGTTGATAACATCAATTTTGTTCTGGCGCTTTGTTATGCGTGGGGGTATCTCAAAAATTGAAGGATCGATTTTAATGCTGTCCAACATCGTTTTTCTGATATTCGTTGTTTAGTTTTCTTAACGGTCTGCTTTTAATCTAAAAAAAGAATGGAAAAGGTAACCAATACTTTTAAGTTATTTATTTAAAGTTAGAAAGATAGTTCTGAGTGATTATAACTATGAAAATGAGAATCTTAAAACTTGATCCAACATTATTTATTGAAATGTTGTGTGGGACAAAGAAATTTAATTTGTCAAATCTGCCAAGTAATTTAGAGTTAATCGATATCAAATATGATTTATTTTCTGGTCAAATTCAGGTGGTGGTAAGAAGTGATGATTTTGAAGATGTCGCAGATTCCTATCCAATTCCAAACTTTAAAGTAAGCGCTGGTGAATCTCCCACTGTTGTTTCTAGACCTTTAGTAAGTTCAAAATCCGAATTGCAGGTTGCAAAAGCACCAAGAGTTAATGTAAATAAAGTCATAAGTGCTTATCAAAAAGAATTTAATCCTGACCAGCTTGGTTTGTTAAGTTTTACAGTAAAAGGAGACTATCTAATAGTTAAACCCGTTCAATATTTGAAGAATGAATGGAATGAAATCAATGAAGTTGTTAAAAATATTGGCGGTGAGTGGATTAAAGGTAGCATAATTAGTTATTGGAAGATTCCAATTTAAAAAACATGCAATTAGTTATGTTTGAAATTTATTAATTACTGTTTTCTTTAATATTTGGTAGCTCTTAGACATATCTTCCTTTTGGCGGGTATTATCTTGTTTTATTGAGCACGATATCGTAAAGCTTAATATATCATATTGTATTTGATGTTTTGGGGATTTCATTGGCTAAAGCCGCTTGGGTAGCTCCACTTTACTTATCTGTAGCCTGGACACTAATGATTACCTATCAAATATTTACTCAAACTGCAGTGTCAACATTAGTGACGAACGTGAACACAATTGTTCCATCTGTAGGTTTATGGTTAACTTCCAGAATAGATCTGGTTGTCTTTGTTTATGGATTTGCTTGGGTTTTTATTCTATCGTCTGCAATACCTAGTATAATTCTTGGAAAAGAAAGAGGGGTTTTGGCTCAATTCTTTCTTTGTTTAACACTAACCTTTCTGGCTGTGGTGATGGTGGATATTTTGGAAAGCTACGCTGACCTTTCTATGAGTCAATTGCTTGGTTTTTCCTATTTCTTCAATAACCTTGTAGTGGCATCATT
>JAENXI010000014.1 GCA_016649625.1 Candidatus Bathyarchaeota archaeon | reverse complement strand
AAACAGTCTAAAGAAAATATAATAAAATCAATATATACAGTTCTTTTGTTAGGTTACTTAGGAATTTTTGAAACGTCAACTCTCAATCCGTATCTCGAAATAGCAAACAAACTTCATGATTATGTTGAAGCATATAACAACATATCCAAGTCAAACATCAATAAAGATCATTTAAAAATAATCGAAATTATAAGAGAAGAGCTGGAAAGAAGCCTAAATCGCCTTTCTTCTCCTTCGAATCACATTTTGTGACATCACACATCACATAAAACAATAGAGTAAAAGTATTTCAAGTTCTAACATTTAAAGGGTAAAAAAGCCTTAATTCTAAATTTAAGGATAAATACTCAAAGATAATGCATCGGAAGAAACCAACAAAAACAAACAAACATACTGTGATCTGTGATATCATAGATGAAGGATACGTGAAATAACCATAAAATTTAAATATTTTACCATGAACTGTGATGTGTGATGCAACACATTAAATCACATACTAAATCACAGAGAAATCACAGGAGAAGAATGTGTGATTGAAGTAACATCAATTCTCATAGGCATAATGTCAATAATAATCACAGTTGCATCAATAGAATATTATAGACAAATTAGTAAAGCAAAGAAAGAGTATGAAAAAGCTAAAAACATAATCGAAGATATTGTACTAAGTTTTAATAGAGGATTAAAAAGGCAAGCAAACAAAACAGAAGTAATAGCCTATAAATTAGATGGTAGTTTAGCTAAATCAGATACAAGTGTAAAAAAAGTTGAAAGTATCGAAAAAATAGTTTTCCCTATTGAAGAGCAAATAAAAAAAATTAATGAAAAAACTTCCAATTTTTCTTCAAAAACAGCAATAATAGAAGATAGAATACAAAACTTTGACGAAACAAATCAAAAACTAAACAATCGAATCGAAAAATTAGAAGAAGATAGAATACAAAACTTTGACGAAACAAATCAAAAACTAAACAATCGAATCGAAAAATTAGAAGAAAAAATAACTAAATTGACTGAACTACCTGAGACAATAAAAGAATCAGTAATTCCCATTAGAAGAGAAAAAGCTTTAGGCGCAATAACTGATACTGAAATTACAGTATTAGAAATACTCTCATTAGGAGGCGGAAAGACTGCGCCTGAAATGAAAAACAGAATTAATTTGAGCAGAGAGCATACAGCAAGATTAATGAAAAAACTCTACGAAAAAGGATATTTAGAAAGAGAAACAGGTAAAATTCCATTTAGATATAATGTAAAAAAAGAAATGGAAAAATTTCTAAACAGCACAAAAAATAATCAACTCTAAAGTTAACCATATTTTTTATGGATATTTAATTTTAGGTTTAATTACATTTTGAGAAGTTATAGACATGATTTTATATTTTAAACTATTTGATTGTCCAGATCTCAGGAGAATACCTCTATTGGTCATTCTGGATAAATAAGTTGAAACAGTGCTCAGACTAATAGGTTCCTTTAGTTCTTGTTCATAAATTGATTGAATTTCTTTGGAAGAGAACCATATTAAAGGAAACCGTTTTTGGATAATGAGGTTAACTTTATCAAATCTAGATAAATTATTTTTTGTTAATAAATTAGATGATTGGTTATTAGTAGTTTCACCCGGCATACCCCCCAATAACTCTACAAGATCCAAAAGTCGAACGGCTTTATCTCGAGTAATTTGACCTTCAAAGGTTATTGTATATCGATTACCTTCATTATCAAACAACTCAACACGCATTTTACGAGCGGGCATATTCGCGAAAACCTTTTTTTATGTTCACAGTCTTTACACTTCACAACCTATAACTGTTATGGTGAATATCTAAAAACATTATTTGATCTAAATTCGTCATAATTGAAAAATAAGCTTAAATTTCATTGCTTTCACAATCACAAGCTTCACAAAGTCTTTAAATAAAAAAACAAATTAAACTAAGCCGCGGTTTCAGTTTTCCAATAGAAGTCAAGGGGTGTCTTATTCACATAAAGAAAACCCAAATACAGTTTCTTTTAGGATATAACCCTAAATTACTAATTCAAATCAATAAAAGTTTACATGAATCACATGAATTTCACAATATTGTGAAATCAAGCGTTATGTAATAAGATCATCAAATCGTATGTTACGGATAAATAATAAGTTAGAAAATATGGTAGACAATAGTGTAATAAATCTTACATTAAATCATTAAAAGTCAAACAACACAGACACCCCTTTATTTCCTCTCGAAAAAAATAGCAAAGAAAAAGAAAAATAGTCTTTTAAAAAAAAATCTGAGGATCTGTCTAAAAACTTTAACAATAATTATTATAAATAAAATAAAATGATTAACTATCAGAGTATATTTACATCAGATAATAAAATAGGTGTTTTTTTATTACTATAGTATATTTCCAGTAGAAATTCTGGTGTGTGCGGGTATTTCCGAACAAATTTTTAATCAGATAGTTTTTTCCTTTATTTTAAGAATAATTGTGGTTATCAACTATTTTTTTGTACTGTACTCTTTATCTATTCCATTAGAAATAACGGTGTTGCCAATGAAAACAGTGATACACCTATGACAAAACATAATTTACTTGATGATGTATTCGAAAATTTTGTTAATAATGATCATCTCTTTAAAGATCGTGAAGTGTTAAGACATGACTATATACCTGACAATTTACCCCATAGGGAAGATCTGATAAGACTTCTTGGAGCAACTGTTGCGCCGGTTTTGAAAAATGCGCGATGTTCAAATATTTTTATTTATGGAAAAACGGGAACAGGAAAAACTGCGGTAACTAAATTTGTTCTAAGTCATCTTGAATCAAAAGCAAAAGAATACGGGGCTTCAGTCAAATTTTGTTATTTAAATTGTAGAATAACAAATTCTGAATATAGAGTATTTGCAAATCTTAGTAATAGCATAGGCGTTACCGTTCCTTTCACTGGATTATCTGTTGGTGAAGTGGCAGATAGATTTAAAGTTGGTTTGGATTCTTCACGGATACTTTTTATTATAGTCCTAGATGAGATAGATTCAATTATAAAAAGTCGAGGCGATGGTCTACTTTATGAGTTGACTAGAATAAATGAAACTCTTACCAAAAGCAAAGTTACAGTTATTGGAATATCTAATGATCTTAGATTGAAAGATTTTCTTGACCCTCGTGTTTTTAGTTCTTTAAGCGAGGAAGAAATGGTTTTTAGGCCTTATAACGCAAATGAGCTACGTGATATTCTTTTTGAAAGATCAAAATTATCTTTTAATAAAGGATGTATGTCAGAAGCTGCTATAAGTATAGCTTCAGCTTTAGCTGCTGCAGAACATGGAGATGCCCGTAGAGCTTTAGACTTATTGCGTGTAGCTGGTGAAGTTGCCGAACGTAATGGAGCTATATTAATTACTGATGTGCATGTTAGAGATGCTGAAAAACATATTGAGCATAATAGAGTAGTCGAAGCTATCGAAAACTTAACTCTTCACTCAAAATTAGTTCTGTTAAGTGTTTATCTTTTAAACAAGTCAAGTGCAACTACCGGAGAAATATATGATATATACAATGAACTTTGCGGGGAATTAGGTAATAATCTTCTGACTCAACGTCGACTGGGTACATTAGTTAATGAACTTGATGCGATGGGAATTCTAAATGCAAAAGTAATAAGCATGGGTCGATATGGCCGTACCAAAAAAATCCGACTTGAAATATCTAGAACGCTAATTAAAGACGTATTTAGTGCCGATGATAGATTGGATAAATTATTAAAGTACAAACCAAAAACAGTTTCAAAAAATAAAAAATGAAATAACGAACTAATTAGTCTATCTTCCCATTTTGATGTCAAATAAAAGATAGAACAGTAATTTCTAATGTTTGGAGATTAACTACTGGTACTTTTCCTGGAGTTGGCATCAATCCAAGTTTTTCCATGTAATCTGTTTGTTCTTGCCAACCCCCTGAATTAACAACTAAAACTCCTTTATGATTGCAATAACCCATTACAT
The DNA here is from genome assembly GCA_016649625.1 of Candidatus Bathyarchaeota archaeon. GTDB lineage: Archaea > Thermoproteota > Bathyarchaeia > Bathyarchaeales > Bathycorpusculaceae > AD8-1. The sequence continues at coordinate 8,232 of JAENXI010000014.1, read as the reverse complement.
GAGTGTGGCCTGCATGAAAAATATCTGGCGGACGCTCTATTACTAGAAAATCTCGATTTTCAGGGGATAACATTGTTTTCCCTCCATAAGAAGGTGCTAAATGTCGACATTGTAATAGCATTTTCATAATTTTTTCTGGCTGATCATGTCTTAATCCCGGAATCGTTGCAACTAGATCGTCTAAACTTCTCCCATGAAACATAAGAACTTCCACACCATGAATGCTAATTAAACTTGGATTTCCTATAGAATGAAATCTTTTTGATTCTTTGAGGGATTTTAATAATTCTGGTTTTATCGCTGGTTGTGGCAATGCTTTTCTAGGCGCATCATGATTACCTGGTAATAACACAACCTCAATATATTCTGGTATTTTTTCAATAAATTCTGCAGCACGTTGATATTGTTTCCTAAAGTCTTGAATTACTAATTCTTCTTCTTGTTTAGGATAAATACCTACACCATCAATTAAGTCACCAGCAATCAGTAAATACTTAACTTGGCCTGCTATTTTTCTTGCTCTTTGATTTCCATATTTTCCATTTAACCATAAAATAAATCTGTTAAATGCTTCCTCATTGAATTTTGTACTTCCAACATGAATATCTGATGTTAATACCGCATAAACTGGTTCATAAGATCTTCTTTGAGGTTTGTATCCAATTTCAGGAAGAATAATATCTTCAACTAAAAATAGGTTATTCCTTGTTTTTTTTGCCTCGACGCATATAACTTGATCTAAAAGTAAAAATCTAGCTTTATTCTGTACCCTTTCTGGTGCTTTGCGTGGTACTAAAATAGTTGCGCTTGCTTCTAAATCTTCAATCGTAAAAAATAGTTGCTGTTTTGCTTCTCTTTTTTCGGTTACCATTCCAATAATCTTAACTTTTGATTTTGGAGGTGACTTCAAAGCTTCTTTTATTGGTGTAGCTGCTTTAACATCAATTCTTTGTCTTAACAAACGGTCCATCCTTTTGAATCTGTCTTGAAAATATTGAAGATAATCCTTAATTGTGCCATTTGAACTAAGTTTTTTTGAGGGATCTTCTAGAATTATGATTTTAGACTCAATATTTTTTGCAGGAGGATTGAAACTCTCAGTATCCTTTTTGGAAATTGGGGGTTCTGGTACTTTAAACTGTTGATCAGATATTTCAGATGGGGGTTGATTTACTTTTTTGTCTTCTTGCACTGGTTGAGCTAGCAAGTTTTCTAACAAGTTTTTGTCAATAAATAATGGTTTTTCATCCAATTCGTCAATTTTCTCTAGAGCTTTACTGATCAAGATAACAGGGTCCTTTAAGGAGGCTTCTTTTTTTAAGAATTCAAACGCATCACTATTTAGTTGATATCCTGATGCTATAGTTTTATAAACCGCTTTCTGAAGCCTCTCTTTTTCATTCATTTGCTACCCGAAATCCTAAAACTTACGATCTTATAGACATCCAGATCTATTAATTACTTATCTTTCTCATTTTGTAAAACCAAACTTTTGATAAATTAAAAATTCGATCAGCAAATCAAACCACAAATAGTGTCTTCATTAACTTTCTTTGAGAAAATACTTGTGTTTGCAATTTTAACCTGGTTATTATTTAATAACTTTTATTTTTGTTTAAACTAACCAATATTTGTTTAAATCTGTGATACTCTGGCCATTTAAATTTATATTAACGACTATTTTAATAATAAGATACTTCAGAAGATCTTTTCTTATTTTTCTACTGGTGATAAATATTGGGTGACTTGCGAAAAATACAACGAACTCCAACTGGAACTTTTTTTGTATGTCTGCCTAGATCATGGGCCAATAAAATAGACTTGAAAAAAGGAGCATTGGTTTATATCAAAGAAACATCTGATAAAAAAATAATAATAGATCCTGCTTATGAAGTTAATCAGTCACCTAAAAAAACCACTTTGCTTGCTGGACCTTATTTAAACCGAGAAATAATAGGTCGGTATCTGCTTGGATTTGATGTTATTAGTATTGAAGCAAAAGATAACATAACTATTGACGTCAGAAATATTGTCAAAAATACGGTACGTTCCTTAATTGGAATCGAAATTTTTGAAGAAAATTACTCAAAAATAGTTTTACAATGTCTATTGCAACCTTCTGGTTTTTCCCCTCAGAGAATTTTACATCGTATCTACGATATCATTGCTGGGATGAATCGTGATGCTGTAAGTTCTTTTATCCATGGCGACTTGCAACTAGCAAATAGTGTTGTTGTCCGAGATGATGATGGTAATCGTTTATACTTTTTCTTAGTAAGAATACTGAGAACAATCATTCAAAATCCTAGTTTAAGTGAAAAACTCGGAATCTCACCGATTGATTGTTTAGATTATCGATTAGCTGCTAGTTTGATTGAAGCTATAGGTGATTTATCAGTAAAAATTGCTTTAAAAACTCTTGAACTTAATAGACTACAAGCTTCTGAAGATGTACAAAAACTAATTCAATCTTTACAAAACCTAATTTTTAACACACATAAACAAGCCTTACAAGCTTTTATTACTAAAGATATTATTTTAGCCGATAAAGTGCGCAAAATAAATGCCAAACTCGACCCTCTTTTTATAACTATTGAAAACGCTTCAAAAAATAATCCTGTTGAAGTTCTTCTTCAGATCTTAGCAACACTTTCCTTTATGAGACAAACTTATGAACATAGTGTAGATTTAGCCGATTTGGTTGTTTGATTAATTTGTTTATTTTTTATTAATGAAAACTCTTTTAGATAATGCTGTAACCTCTCTTATTAAGCCGGGGTGGCGGAGTGGTTATCGCGCTGGCCTCGAAATCCCATTAGTGCATAATAGGGCCAATTTAGACAAGAAAGCCAGTGGGCTATTTGCTCGCAGGGGTTCGAATCCCTTCCCCGGCGCTTTTAATGAAACTAAAAACCAAACATAGTTTTTTTCTGTTTGGGCTTTTCTTTTTCTCCTTCATGGTCTTCTTCGGATATGTGATGGGCTACATGAATACCTAATCCTGTGGCTGCTCCTGCTGATAAACCTAGCAAAAAACCAGTTAATTGTGAATAGTCTGTGACTAATGCAAATATTACTATCGCATCAAACGTAATTGCTATCGCTAAGTAACCGTAACACCATGTTTTGATACTGGTTCCTCTCGGTTCATTAATTCCAATTCCAGTTAATACACCAAACATTATTGCAAAACCTATTAGTGCGTAAATCAAATCATCAATCATCTTTTTTTCCTTCTACTTTCTTCTTATGCTCTGAGTTTTAATTATTTGATCTCTATTATTGTTTTTTGCTTCGAACCTGAGAATCTTTTTTATTATACTTAGACCATTACCTTTTTTACTTCTTTATTTAGCTCTTAATGAATGGTTGGTGACTAAGTTAACAACTTTTGATGAGATGCATTGTCACAAATGGGCATTGCTTCTAGGTGAAAAGAAAATTAAATTAAATCAGATTAAGAGTGCTGTAACTGAAAACAATTTTGATAAAGCTCTCTCTCTTTTCTCTGAAGTGATCTCAGGTTCTACTAGAGGAAAAAATAGTGATCCTGGTTTGATTGGTTCTCTTTTATATCATATGGCAATGGTTTCAAAAATGGAGATGGAAACCAACCTTTTATCCAAAGACTTTAGTTTATCTTTTTCTGATCATACTACTGTAAAAAAATTTTATGATATTTTTCTTTCTGATACAATTGAATTGAGCAGCAAGTTTCTTTCTTTAGATATCAGTAAAATCAACCCTGTTTTTGATGTTCCTCTTGGTTCTCCAGAAAAAATAAATCTTTTTGAGGTTTTATTTGATAAAACAAAAAAAGCTGAAACTTTTTTTAATAACCATTATGAACAAGGAATTATTGAACTTGAAAACTTGTTTGAAGACTGGGCTTACCAAATAATTTTGATGCGGCTACGACAAGAATATGAAACCATAAAAGGGCTGCTTTTATCAGCAGAAATTGCAAAAAAGTATGGCCTTTCTCAGTTACAAAAAGCAATGAAAAAAGTTCAAAAACTTTTTGGTGAAGAAACAGTAAGCATGGCTCTGGATGTAACTCTCAGAGTTGGCTTACGGAGAGAAAAACTTAGGACCCTAATGCTAAGTGATCATTATATTAAATACAAAATGAATATAGACCAACTAGATGGCAGAATGGAATTTTTAAATTGTCCAATTTTTGGAAGCCATAAATATATTTCTGATACCCTTGGATTAAATGATTCAGTGTCTGCTATTTTTTGCAAATATTTTTGTTACTCCCATGCAAAAGCAATGCTAGAAACCGTTTTTCCTTTTCCCTTCACTTTATGGCATCCTAAGAGGATGGCATCTCATGGAAAATGTGAGTTTTATTTAAAACTAGCCCATTCGCCTAATGCTGATCAGAATCAAAAATTTGTACCTCTTGTAATGTCTTGGAATATTACTCGAAAATGTAATCTGAAATGTTCCCATTGTTACATAAATGCAACTACTAAAGAATTAACAAACGAATTAACTACTTCTGAAGGAAAAAATCTTATAGATCAGATATGTGAAGTTAGTCGGCCTCTATTAATTCTCAGTGGGGGAGAACCTCTATTACGTGATGATGTTTTCGAACTTATTAAATACGGTATCTCAAAAGGCTTGAAAATGGGGGTAGGAAGCAATGGTAGTCTAATTGATCGAAAAGTTGCAAATAAATTAAAAAAAGCAGGGACAACTACCGTTTCAATAAGCCTAGACTCTAGTAAACCTGAACTTCACGATGAATTTCGTGGAGTTGTTGGCTCTTGGGCAAAAGCAGTCAACGCAATAAAAGTTCTACGCGAAAATAATTTGTTAGTTCAGGTAAATACGACTGTCACTAAACAAAATTTTGACGAAATAGATGAAATCATGTCACTTGTAGAAAATTTAGGGGTAGAGAACTTTCATCTCTTCTTTTTAGTGCCAACTGGAAGAGGTGTAAAAATGACCGATATATCCCCTTTGGAATATGATGAAATGTTAAAAACGACCTTTGCTAAAACATCAAAACATAATCTAAACGTAAAACCCTCATGTGCGCCTCAATTTATGAGAATTGCTTCCAATGAAGGTTTAGATATGAGACAATGGATACGAGGTTGCATTGCAGGATTATACTATTGTCGTGTTTATCCGGATGGGGAAATTACTCCTTGTCCTTATTTACCTATAAAACTAGGAAATGTCAGAGAAAAATCATTTAAAGAAATCTGGTTTAATTCTGACTTCTTTACCTCCTTAAGAAATTTAAAATCTCTTAAAGGTAAATGTGGTGCTTGTGAATATAATTCAATCTGTGGAGGTTGCAGAGCGAGAGCCTACGGTCTTACAAGTGATTTTATAAGTTATTGTGGCGATTTACATGAACCCTCAGAATTAAAAGGAGATTACTTAGCAGAAGATCCCTGGTGTACATACACACCCAAAAAATGCTAAGCAATGACTCCTAAAAACTTTTAAAAAAATTATATCTCTAATATTTACTTTTTAGAAATATATTTAAGCGAAGTAACCCCTTTTTGAATAATTAGAAAAGGTGCTTGAGGATGTCTGAAAATAGCCAAACTCTGGAAGGGGAACCATTTGAACATAGACCACCCTTTAAACTATGTTCTTACTCAGTTTCTTTTAGGAATAACTTTTACTAAACAAATAACAATACTTTCCAATAATCTAATTTTAATATTTAAAAAAATTGAATTTTTTTACTACTTATTTTTTAATGTTTACACAAGGAGGCAATCTTTTTGTCAAATATAGGTGGATCAAAAAGTTTTGTTAGGTTACTAAAAGAAACCTCTTTTGCCTATTTTTTTGGGTTGGGTGGAATCTTTGCTGGTTTTATGGTTGCCTCCTACCTTGGGATATTTGATCTTGCACCATGGACCTTTGCTCTTTACCCTGTCCTTATTAGTGCTAAAGGTGTTACTGGTGGTCTTCTTAGTGGACGATTGAGTACAGCTTTACATCTTGGTACTGTGCGTCCTAACTTTTTTAACAATACCCAGACTTTTTATACACTACTTGCGGCTTTAATTGTTTTAACCTTAGCAACTAGTTTGACAATTAGTTTATTCTCTCTTGTTTTTGGCCAATTATTTTGGGGACTAACAGTTGTCGAATTTCCTGGAATTATTCTAGTTGTTGTCGCAACAATGTCTATGGGATTGCTTCTTTCCTTTATAACAATTAATATTGCTTTTGTATCCTTCAAAAAAGGATCTGATCCTGACATTGTTGTTTACCCGATAATGTCTACTGTTTCTGATATTTTTATTACTGCCTGTTATGTTTTTGTTTTAACATTGTATTTTTATGGTGATATAGGTAACTTTTTTCTTCTCCTAATCAGTGCTAGTGTTATCTTTGCTGCCCTTTATGTTGGTCTGAAAAATTTTCATGATAAAGATTTTGTAAAAACTATTAAAGAATCCCTAGTTACGATGATATTTGTAGCTTTTATGGTAAATATAACTGGTACTGTACTTCTAGGAATACGTACTTTTGTAGAAAATAGAAAAGAAATATACACAATTTATCCTGCGTTAATCGGTATGATTGGAAATGTAGGCTCTGTAGTTGGTTCCACTGCAACAACAAAACTGGCTTTAGGCTTGCTTTCTCCCTCTTTTTCTTCAATAAAACGACATATCAACAGTATTCTTAGTGCTTGGGGTGCATCACTTTTTATGTTTATTATCTTGGCTTTCCTTTCTTTGATACTAAACGGTTTATTCTCAATCTCTTCTTTATACCGTTTTATTTCAGTTCTATTTTTAACTAATATCTTTTCAGTTTTAGCAATAGTTCTTTTAACCTACTCAATTTCAATATTAACTTTTAAAAAAGGATTAGATCCAGATAATTTTGTTATTCCTATTGAAAGCTCATTTGCAGATCTTATTACCTCAATTGCCCTGTTAGCTTCTCTGCTTTTGATAGGGCTAAGCTAAGGACATATTAAAATATCTGCATAATCAATACTATCGTCGGAGAGCATTTCAACGTATGCCCCAGTTTGAAAAAATAGAATACAAACCTATACCTGTTAGTGAGCTTTTATTGGAATTGAAAAATCTTTCCGAGCTCATGATTGATCTGGCATATTCTGCTGCGTTGTTTAATGATAAAGAACTAGCTGAAGATGTTCTAGAGTTGGAAGTTCGTATTGATAACCTAACTTACCTATTAGACATGGAGATTATGATTGCTGCTAGAGATGCAAAAGACGCTGAAACTTTGATAGGTGTTTCAACAGTGGCTGCTGCCGCTGATAAAATCTCTGATGCTGCAGCTGATATCGCTGGTATTGTGACACGTAATATTGGAATTCATCCAATTATTGGTGAGATCTTTGAAAAAGTTGAAGAACGTCTAATGAAAGCAACTATTAAAAAAGACTCAATACTAATTGGCAAAAATATACTTGAACTTGATTTAGCCGCAAGAATGGGCATTGATATTATTGCCATACGCCGCGATAGAGATTGGATACTTGATCCCGTTGAAACTGAACTAATTTTTCTTGGAGATATTCTAATAACTAGAGGAGCTTCTTTGGGGATTAAAGAATTTAAAGACTTGGCAGAAGGAAAACTCAAGAAATTGGAGTATTGATCTTGATAACAAAAAACCAAGAAGTATTTGAAGAAATCGTAAAGCGTTTTGTTGAATTAAAAAACACATCTGAATTAATGATAGATTTAGCTTATTCTTCATTAATGTTAAACAGTTCAGAACTAGCTCAAGAAGTAATACGTTTAGAAGAACATATGGATGACTTACATACTAAATTTGAACTTCTTGCCTTAACTAGCGGTTTCAAGAAAGAAGAAGCTTCAGGTATTTTAGGTTTAATTAGATTAGGGGTAGCAACAGAAAAAATTGCTGATGCTGCAGCAGAAATGGCTGAGGTCGTTTTACGAGGTATTGAACCCCATCCAGTTTTAAGACTAGCTATACACGAAGCTGAAGAAACAGTTATGCAAGTGTGTGTGACTCAAAATTCTCCGTTAATAAATAAAACACTGAATGAAGCACGGGTACACGAAGAAACAGGTATGCGGATTTTAGCGATTAAAAGAAATAACACGAGTTTACGACCCAAACCTTACATGAAAATAAATTTTGGAGATACACTTATCGCATCAGGATACTCAGAAGGTGTCGAAGATCTTAAAAACCTTGCTTCTCCAGATAAAAACTGTTCCTATTGAA
>JAENXI010000149.1 GCA_016649625.1 Candidatus Bathyarchaeota archaeon | reverse complement strand
TTATTAAGAGCCAAAATATTGAATTTGGAGTATAGCCTATTTTTTGTCTCAAAGTTCACTATCAAGATTTCAAGCCAATTATAAAGAAGTTCAAGCTCATCTTTGGCTTCAACGATAATAATGTCTTCTATTATTGGTTTGACTTTTTTAGTGTCAGTCATAACCTCAAACAGTGCAGTAGCCGCATTTTCAAAAGCTTCCTCCACGGTTGTTCCATACGAAGCTATATAGACATCTGCAGTGTGTTCTAAGAACTCAAACTTAGCTCTCTTATCCAAGATTTATCTCTCAAACATTAATTAATGAATAAAATCAAAAGAAAAGGAAATGTTTTGGAACATAGAAAATACTAGAATTTCTCCTGAATTTCATCTATTGTAGCAATTACTAGTTTTACCGAGTTTTCAACATCAGTTACATTTAGCATACCTACTGGACTGTGAATATATCGAGTTGGAATAGAAATAGTTCCACTTGGAACACCCTGTCTCGCTAAAGAGATCCGAGCTGCATCAGTTGTACCCGGTAAACCTGTTTCAAGCTGATAAGGTAATTTATTTTTATTTGCTGCATCGATAAGTAAGCTTAAAACTTTTGGATGCGAAATGAAACCTGCATCAGTAACTGTCAACGCTGGACCTTTTCCCATCTTTATACTAGAGTCAAAATCCTTAACACCAGGAACATCACCAGCAACTGTCACATCCAAGGCTATTCCAAAATCGGGATCAACACCAAAAGCTGCAGTAGTTGCACCTCTTAGACCTACTTCCTCTTGAACAGTTCCTACAGCAAATATGTTACAATCTGTTGATTTCAACTTTTTCAGCACCTCAATCATTATCACACAGCCTACTCTATCGTCAAAAGCTTTACCTGTAACAATTTCTTTACCAATTTTTTCGTATTTCACACTAAAACTTATTGGATCCCCAATTTTTACTCCCATTTTTTTTGCAACTTTGAGGTTTTCAGCTCCAATATCGATGAACATATTATCATAAGTTACTACTTTGTTCCGTTCTTCTTTCTTCTGTATGTGAGGAGGTTTTGATCCAATAATGCCCACCAGATCACCTATGCTTGTGTGAACAACAACTTTCTGCGCCAAAAGGATACGATCATCTATACCGCCCATTTTTGCAAATTGCAAAAATCCCTCTTTTGAGATGGTTTTCACCATTAAACCGACTTCATCCATATGAGCAGCAAACATAATTTTCGGTTTTGATTTTTTGCCTTTTTTTATTGCAATTAAATTTCCAAGCTTATCTTCAGATGCTTCGTCAACATATGGCGTAATTAATTTGGCCAGCAAATCTCTTACTTCTCCCTCTCTGCCAGTTACTCCGCTAACATTTGAGAGTCTCTCCAAATTAGATTCAATCGACAAACAATTTACCTTCTTAAAGATTCGTAACTTAATCTCTTATAAGTAAATTATTAAATGATTGTGGTAACAGTCTTAGTGGAATGTATTAAACCAAACCATTAACTGACTGTTGAATTATTGTGGGTCATTATAATATCAATACTTTGGTTAAAGCAAAAAATTAGAACTGAAGTCAATCAAAAATGGTAATTCTTAAATGCCAAGCAGTAACTATCAAAATGAGTGTTTAAGGATGGAGCAAAAAAAGAATATTAAAATCGGGATTTTTAAATGCGGCAACATTGGAACATCACCTTTACTTGAGCTTCTATTTGATGAATTGGCAGATCGAAAAGACATTAAAGTCCGAACAGTAACTACGGGTTCAAAGATGGGACTAGAAGATGTTGAAGAATCTCTTCCTAAGCTATTTGAGCTTAATCCAGATTTTCTAATATTAATATCACCTAATACCGCGCTACCTGGGCCTGCAAAAGCCAGAGAAAAAATTTCAAACAGTGGTCTTCCAGGAGTTATTATTACAGATGCACCAGGAAAAAAAGTGAAATCAGAATTAGCAAATCAGGGTTTAGGATACATAATTATTACTGGTGATCCTTTAATTGGAGCTAGAAAACAGTTTTTGGATCCCATTGAAATGGCACTTTTCAACTCAAATATAAGCAAGGTTCTGGCGATTACAGGAGCTTATAGAATTGTTCAAAAAGAAATTGACAAAGTGGTATATGCACTCGAAATTGGAGAAAAACCAGTTTTACCTCAAATAATTGTATCTTTGAAATCTATTCGAGATGAATCCGAATTTAGCAATCCTTACGCAAAAGCAAAAGCAATGGCCGCATATGCTTTAGCTGAGAAAATAGCTGAAATAAATACACTAGCCTGTTTTATAGAGAAAGAGAGTCAAAATTATATTCCTTTGGTTACTTGTGCACATGAAATAGCTCAAGCTTCAGCCCGATTAGCAGAAGAAGCACGAGAAATTGAAAAATGCAATGATACTCTGATGAGAAAACCTCATTCTAAAAGCGGCAAAACCAAGATTAAAACCAAATTGATGTTCCCTCCAATTTTTGAGGAAGAATGCTAGAAAAACATAGCATGATCAAATGAGGAAGTTTGTAATTATATACTTCCAGCAAGTACATTCATTCTTTTACAAGCTTCAATAATTTTTTCCTCTGGCTGTGTCAAAGAAAATCGCACATAGTTTTCTCCATACTTTCCAAAACCGATTCCTGGAGTTACAGCTACACCCACTTCGAGTAATTTGCTTGCAAATTTCAAGGAGTTACATCGACAGTTTAGCCAGACATAAAAAGTCGCTTTAGGTTTTTCACAAGTAAAGCCCATAGATTTTAAATGATCAACAAGTATGTCACGTCTACTGGAGTAAATTGAATTATTTTTCTTTAAAAATTCATAGATTCTTGTACATTGATACGCATTTAATTTACAATCATCTATAACTGAACCAATATAGGCTTTTTTCATTTTATTCTAAAATATCTATCTTATTTTTATTATTATTTTTAACATTTTTTAATACATCAATTCTTTTTTTAATTTCGTCTTGATTAATTTCGTCTTTTAT
>JAENXI010000148.1 GCA_016649625.1 Candidatus Bathyarchaeota archaeon | reverse complement strand
GGATTTTTTTTTCAATACTTTGTTGTTGTTCATCTGAATAAGAAATACCGTTTTCATCAAAAATTTTTATTCCATTATATTGAGCTGGATTGTGTGATGCAGTTAACATAAATCCTATGTTGGCACCCAATTCCTTTGTAAGATATGCTACAACAGGTGTTGGAACAATACCCAATACTTTAACATCGACTCCACAAGATATTAAGCCTGAAATCAGAGCTTCTTGTAACATTAAACCTGAAAATCTTGTATCTCTGCCAATAATAGCTTTCTTTGCTTGAGAATAAGAGGCTACAGCTAAACCTACACTGCATGCTTTTTCTGGTGTTAAGAAACTGTTAACTATACCTCGTACTCCTGAACTACCAAATAGCTTATCCAATTGTTTTTAACGTCTCCCAATAACTGGTATATTATCATTAATTATTTTTTTAGCTTAAAAAAATGATGTATTTGCAGTAATTATATAACCTGTTATTTGTTAATTTTTTTCAAGAAATTCAATAAGTATATCTTGAGTTGGATAGTTACCATTTGGATCAGTAAGGTAACATGCTGATATTGCATTGGCTAACATTAATCTACATCCATCAGACAGTAAGTTCATGTCAGCAAGAATATTTCCTGCATTCCAAGCATCTCCTGCACCTGTAGCTCTGAGCGGTTTAATGTTAAAAGTTGAAATGTTTGTTTGCTTTGTCTTAGTTATTGACGCTGAAAACGAAGATGTATGAAGATCAATTCTAGCAGTTAATTTTTCAGCTAAAACTTTAGCAGCATATAACGCTAATTTCGTATTTCTTTCTCTACCCTTCTTTAGTACTTGTTTATCCATTAAAGAGGCATAGCTTATTGCTTCATTCTCATTGAGACTTAAAATATCTACAAAATTAGATTTTAAAACAATCTCCAATAGTTTTGGAATTTCTTTAACATTTGAGTTAGGATCTGCAGTATCATAGTATGTTTTTCCTTTTCCATTTTTCTTTACCATAGAAAACACTTCTTTAGCAAGTTCTGTTCCATGGTTTTTTGTCCCAGCCCAGTTAAATAAACATACATAATCAGCGTCTTTAATGAGCAAGTTATCTTCTTCAATTAGATCTGAAGATTGAAAATTTTCCAAATCTCCAAGATCTCTTAACATGATATTTATTTTTTTATTTTCAAAATCAAATTCTAAAGCTGTTGTTAACGAAGCTTTCTTACCTATTTTAATATGTGAGAAATCAATTGGCGCATTTTTTAGGTGAGATCTGATTTTATTAAATCCATGCTCGTTTGTACAAACTATAGGTGTAACCTTAGCTCCCAGGGCAATAAGAGCCGAGGCTGTATTAATGGCGTTTCCTCCTTTAAGATCCATTTGTGAAATTCCATCAAGACTTCCTCCACTTTGCTTTATTATTTTATCTATTTTTAACGAAACATTATCAGGATTATCTTTTAAATTGACGATTCGATCAAAGAAGAAGTCTGGCATAACTACTACTTTGGGTTTTTTATACTCTTTTTTTAAAAAATTTATCAATTCAAATTTGTTTTCTTCTATCGACAATTAAAAACCCCTTTTAGTATTATCTTACAAAAAGCTAAAATAACCTTTTCTAAGTTACAGTGGATACTAAGATGAACTTTGCAGGGTATCCTTAAGGAGTTAAAAAAATGAAATATAAAATAGAAATATGTTTGCTTTTGGCAGCGATTACTCTGTTTGGTTTAAGTGCTTTTTTCTACTCTTATAGACTAATAGAATCGGATGTTTCCTTAGGGTTAGGTTTGAATAGTTATCCGTATAGAGTTTATGCGATAACTCTAGTTGGTATTGGTTCAGTTCTAATGTTAACGGCATCTGTGTCTTTTTCTAGACATATCAAGAATTTGAGAAGCAAAAGTTATCAAATTTAACTTAGGAAATAACTAATCAATGTCCATATAACATCTCCAAATAGTATGGATATGATTAGACCGATTGTAACAAAAATTAGCATTGGTAATCCTGGAGTAGCCCAAATGTGGTCATTGATTTGTTTTGTTTCAATTCCTTCGCTGAGTCGATCAATTATTTCTTTTCTTCCTTCTTCTCTGGGAACAATAACGAGTTTTCTTTTAGGATTGTCATTATTTTTTGTTTCTATGTCTTCCATAGGGTAAATGTGCCATTTTTCTTTCAATTTTGATATTGGTAATCGATATCCTGTAATTAGAACGATTATCTTTTTTCCGATTGATTCTGTTTTTAGACTACCTTCAAAGAATTCTTTTCCTTCTTTTATGCGTTGAATAATGTTTCTTAGAAGGATGTATCCTACACTTGCTGCAGCGATTAGTACTGAATTGCTAAAGATTACTATTGGAAAAAGAATTTGTGCAAGAGGTGATAGTCCTTGAGGTAATATTGGAATAAAGAGCATTTCAGTTGAGAATGGTAAAGCGAGGGCTATACACATAAATGCTTTTGAATCAGCTCCTCCAAATCCTCCTGAATAGAATAATAAGAAAGCTATTAGAAAAGTTAATCCAACGCTTAATCCGAAATATGTTAATTTTGATGGATCATAAAGTAGGAATTCAGTAAGTGATAATGCTAGCGCTATTGGGGCATAGAAAATCCACACTTTATTAGTAACTTCTCTTGTTTTATAGTCGCTCCATGATGCGTAAAGTAGAAAAATTAGTGATATTACGACCTTTGATGCTATAAATATTGTTTGCATTTAGGAATTGTCTCCAATAGTTATAGTGTAACTAGAATGTTCCTGGTTTTGATTATTATTGTTTTGTCTTTGAATTTAAAATAAAAAAATAAAAAAAGATTATTGTGGTGCTTGCTCTTGGAATGTCAAGGCTAGTTGACCAACTTCAGGAACTACTCTAAAGTAGTATGTTTCTCCAGCTGTCCAGGTATATGTGACATTGAAACTAACAATAGATCCAGCACTTAATGATATTGGCGTAGCTGGTGTGGTTGATAGACTTTGAGTGGTTGATGA
>JAENXI010000147.1 GCA_016649625.1 Candidatus Bathyarchaeota archaeon | reverse complement strand
AATCGCAATGGAGGGCAATGGGCCAATCATGGGAAACAAAAACAAAGCAGGTTGGAGCCTATCCTCTTTTGATGCTCTAGCCGCAGATACTTTGGCAGTCCATTTAATGGGATTTAATGTTAATGATATCAAATATTTGAAAATGCTTAAAGAAAAAAAAGTTGGATTATGTTTTCCAGATAAAAAAATTGAAATCTTAGGTGAAAAACCAAAAACTCTAATTTCCGCATTTAAACCTCATCACAAATTCAGAAAAAAGGCTATAAACAAAACGGAAATCAAACAACAAAAAAACTACACAAAAGAAGTCGATAATCTACAAGATTTCAAAAAGAAAAGTAGATTTAAAAAAAGATAAAAGCAAGACTTCAAAAAACCCTTGAGTACTCAAGGTTACTTTAGGGATTTGTCACCATCGTTAAAACCGGCTTTGATGTGAGTTCCATCACAAAAAGGTTTATTTTCAGATTTTCCACAACGACACAAAGTCTGACGATTTCTCACCTCATAAAATGTTCCATCTGAAGACTCAACAATTACGCCTCCCTTAACCCAAATCGGACCGCTAACCTTTAGTTGAGGATCTTCAACTAAACTCAAAGATTTTTCAAACTTTGGCTCAATAAACTTCCCCATCTTCTTATCAAACAAAACAAGCCTACCCGAGGGACAACCACAAGCTTCTTGAATAGCCAACTTTTTTGATTTCGAATCATCTGAATGACGGGTTAACTCCCAAGTTCCTCCACCTCTATGACAAAACCTAGCTTCAGAACAAAAATCCACAGCATCATACAACTCTAAATCGGGACCATCCATAACCTGGGATTGATCTTTATGAAGTTTTTTACTCGCAGTTTCAGTACCATCAAAACCAACAATACCATGAGTCCCATCACAAAAAGGCTTATTCCCGGATTTTCCACAACGACACAAAGCACAAGACTCACCAACAGAAACAATCTCTCCCTTAATCCACCTGTCAGAATCATTATCTTCATCTATACCAATTATTTGCTTGTCAAGAGGCAAGTTACCAAACGCAATATAGGGTCCATCTTTTGTAATCATTATTTTCTCTTTTTTATTCACATATTCAACCACACAAAACCAACTAACTAAAAAGTATTAAACGCGGTTTAATAACAATTTATTGTTTTTCTTTTTGCATACTTTTACATGTTTTGGGTTTTGTTGATTAGCCTTTTTTGTGATAAAAACCGATTCTCCTCTATTTAGATGTTTAACAATTTCAGAACAGGGAAGACTGTTAGATTCATATGCTTCAACACAGAGTTCCTAGCTATTTTTTAAGTAAATAATCTGAATTTCGCTTTGAGGAAACATGCACTCAGGCTGTGTTTTTTCTAATGTTTGGATGAGATTATTTTTTGAACTCATTTTTTTAATATTCCTCCTAGAGAACAAAATCGCTATTAAATATTATATCAACACAATAAATGTTTCTTCAATCGATAATTACATAGATATGATCAAAATAAACGAGGGAGAAATAATAATACCAAAAACGCTAGTTTCTGGAGTAGGTTGGACAGCAGCCTTCCAAGAGCTACAAGGGAACACTTTTGGGTTAATGCAAGACGATCCAACAGCTAAATAATCCACCCTTTTTTTGCAGATCTACTAAATAAAAAACAAAAAAAGAGACTTCACATAATTATCTTTGAGCGGTTTTTAATGTCTGAAAAAATTGGAGATGATTTCCAAAAACTAACAAAGTATAAAAGAGGTAAAGTTGGAGGATTCTTGGATTGGTCTAATAAACCTAAAATTTACAAGCAATATCCAAACAGTAAAAAAATAATGCTTATTTTTGATGAGATTAAAACTCTATCTTTTGACCAAACCATTAAAAATCGAAAAAGTGTTCGCAACTATTCACAAAACCCTCTAAACATTAAACAAGTGGCTTATCTTTTGTGGTCCAGCACTGGCATTCAAAGAGTACAAAGAGACTACAAATTTAGAAATGTACCCTCCGCTGGAGCATTATACCCAATCGAAACCTACCTATTCACAAAAAACACAAAAAACCTACAAACAGGACTATACCACTACAACATAGAATCAAACTCGCTTGAAGAACTTATCCAAGAAGATCTTTCAGCTCCCTTATCCAAAGCGTGCCTTGACCAAAGCATGCCATTTAACGCCCCAATCACACTAATATGGACAGCAATATTTCAAAGATCAAAATGGAAATACAAACAAAGAGCCTACCGCTACATCTACCTAGACGCTGGCCATATCGCCCAAAATTTAGCACTTTGCGCAGCAACAATGGGTTTGGGTTCCTGTCAAATTGGGGCATTCTACGATCAAGAAATTAACAAAATCCTTGGATTAGATGGAAAAAAAGAAAGTGCAATATACTTAACCACAGTTGGATATCCACTTTAAAAAAAACGCGCGATCAGATAATAAAATCAAGAAAATAACTTTGCTAATAGTTCTGCTTTTCTAAGAATCAAATAACCTCACTAAGGAGTCACGCAATTTTCCAATTTTTTTTAGGGTAATCCTTCAATATCTTATTATTAATTCAAAGAAGCAATTGCTCTTTCTACCTTAGCGACAGATTTTTCAAAACGCTCCAAAGACTCAGGTGATAATTTAAGTTCAATAATTCTTTCTACACCATTCTTTCCCAAAACAACTGGAACACCAATAGATACCCTAGAACAGCTATACTCACCTTGTGGACAAGTAGAAACACTCATAACCCGATTTCGGCCGTTAACAACAGCATCCGCCATCATTGCAATAACGGCTCCGGGAGCATATGTCGTTGCTCCCTTTAACTTAATCACATCAGCCCCAGAATTCACAGTTAAATCAATAACCTTATCAATTCTCTCCTTAGACAAAAGCGTAGTAATAGGAATACCCGATACACTAGCATACTCAACTAAAGGAACCATAGAATCCCCATGCTCCCCAATCACCAAAGCATTAGTATCCACTCTTGAAACAC
>JAENXI010000146.1 GCA_016649625.1 Candidatus Bathyarchaeota archaeon | reverse complement strand
AGTAATTCTGGTTCAATACAGTTTATTTTTATTCGGATAGGTCCTAATGGCGATTCATTTTTTTCTTCGGAGAAAGAAACATGATTAGCAAATGCTACTTGTTTATTTAAAAAGAAAACGATATTTGACCCTGATATTCCTTTAAATAAAGCTCTTCTTGCAGCGTTACGAATTTGGTCTAATCGAAGTATATCTCGAAACCTGAATAAAGATTCTTTACCATTCATTTCTACTCTCAATATTTTTGAATTATACTCTGTTTTGATATTTGATTTGATATTTCCGAAAATATTTGAAATTGCTTTTTCTACTTTTCCTTCGTTCTCGGTAGGTTTTATTTCTGTTTGGATAGAAACAGTTACAGTGTCCATTTTTTTTCAATTCTCTGTAATATTTTATTACATTTGTTTTTTGTCTCTTCAATGTTCTGATCGTTGATTACTATATGCTCAGCTAATGCGATAACATGTCCAAGACCTATATTTAATTCACGAATATCTCTTTCTTGAAATATTTTTGGATCTTTTGGATCATCACTGCGACCTCTTTGATTTAAGCGTTTGTATCGGGTTTCTGGTGAAGAATGCATGGCAATAAGATTAAAATTAGAAAAATTTTTTTTAAAATAATTTAATTCATTTAAACTTCTTAATCCATCAATTATTATCTTTTTAAAAGGCAGTTCTTTAATTTTTGGTATGCATTTTTCAGCGATGATATTATTTCCCCCTTTAAGTCTTAAATCAAGCATTACTTCTCCAACGTTTTTTGGGTTTAGTCTTAATCCTCTTTTTTTTGTTTCTTCTCTAATTATGTCCCCCATTATAATAATGCCAAATCCTCTTTTCTGAGAAACATCAACAAATATTGATTTGCCTGAACCAGGCATACCTGCTAAGCCCACAATAAGTTTATCAGCACTCATGTTATCCACTTTTACTTGCTATTACCTTTCATTAGAATTAAAAAGCATTTATGGTGGAAAAAATAAGATCAATCTTGAAGGGAAAAAAATGTCAGAGACAACCCGTTGTTTTTTAGCTTTTGATCTAGAAAATAATGAAATATTAAGGAAATTGGTAAATGTTCAAAAACTTATTTTTAAAACAGGTGCTAATCTTAAAATTATAAAACAGCAGAACCTACATCTTACACTGAGATTCCTAGGAAATATTACTACTGATTTAATTGAAAAAGTTTCAACAAAGATGCAAAAAATAGATTTTAATCCCTTTTCCATAGAACTTAAAGGAATAGGAGTTTTCCCGAATTTATATTCTCCACGTGTTATTTGGGTTGGAATTACTGAAGGAACAAAAAAAATGAACAAAATATTTGATCAAATTGAGGTTCAGTTAAGACAATTGGCTTTTAAACCTGACTATAAAGGTTTTTCACCCCATCTTACCCTTGCTAGAGTCAAATACGGTAAAAATAACGATCAATTAACAACTTTTATAAAAAATCATGTTGAATACAATATTGGTGCAATAAACCTAAATTGTATCAAATTGAAAAAAAGTGAATTAACGCCAACTGGGCCAATTTATGCAACTATTAAAAAATTCTATTCAAAAGATGAGGTTTAAACAATATGAAAAAAATGACTCCAATATTAAACCAAGTTCTAGATGATATTGTACCTCGGGAATCTGATAGAAAAAAAATAGAAACTCTATCTCAAGAACTCAAAAAAAAATTAGTTATAGAATGTGAAAAAGCTGGTATTGTAGCTACGATAGGTATTGAAGGTTCAATAGCTAAAGATACTTGGTTACTTGACGATCCAGATATTGATATTTTTATTCGTTTGCCCCTAACAATAACTAGAGAAAATTTTGATGAAGATATCTTAACAATTGCAAAAAAAGCCACAAAAGGCTACAGACAGGTCCAGAGATATGCAGAACATCCGTACCTTGAAGCTTTTATAAACGATGTTAGAGTGAATATAGTTCCCTGTTATCAGGTAGATATTGGTAACTGGAAAAGTGCTACCGATAGAACCCCCTATCATTCAAAATATGTTAGAAAACACCTAAACCAAGGATTAAAAAATCAAGTTAGATTACTAAAGAAGTTCTTTAAAGGAATAAACGTTTATGGTGCAGAAATAAAGACTGGTGGTTTTAGTGGGTATCTTTGTGAATTATTAATATTACATTACAACTCTTTCATTAAAACTCTTGAAGCTTTTTCAAACTATAAAAAACCTGTCATTATAGACCTGAAAAATTTTTATAAAGATAAAAAAGTAGACTCATTTTTACTTTTTTCTGACCCTTTAATAGTGATCGATCCTGTAGATAAAAATAGAAATGTTGCATCCGCACTTACTTCAGAAAAACTCTATGAGTTAGTTGGTGCCGCAAGAGCATTTCTTAGGGAACCAAATAAAGACTTCTTTTTTCCTAAAAAAATAAAAATCTTTTCTATGGATACTTTGCTATCTAAATTTGAAAATCGAGGATCTTCTATTCTGTTTATTCAGCTAAATAATATACGTGCAGTTCCAGATGTATTATGGGGCCAGCTTTTTAAAACTCAAAAATCGTTAATAAAATTATTAAAAAATAATGATTTTAAGATTTTACAAAATGCTATTTGGACTGATGAAAAATCTCTTACTGTATTTATTATTGAAGTTGAAACACATATTTTGCCAAAAATAAAACAACATTTTGGACCTCCACTAGAATTCAATGAACAAAGTATTGCTTTCTTGTTAAAATATGTGAAAAATACCTCAGTAGTATCCGGACCTTTCATACAAAACAACAGATGGACTATTCTTCTTAATCGAATTTATCAGAATGCCATCAGTCTTTTGGAGGAAAAATTATTAACAGATAATAAAAATATCAGATTTCCAAAGTTGATTTCAGAAGCAATCAAAGAAAACTTTAGAATTCTTATTGATAATGAAATTGCTACTTTATATCAGAATAATTCTGATTTTGCTGCTTTTATTACCAGCTTTCTTATCGGCAAACCTTCTTG
>JAENXI010000145.1 GCA_016649625.1 Candidatus Bathyarchaeota archaeon | reverse complement strand
GTTAGGCCAATTCTGTAAATGTATGCTTGGTGTTTCCTCTAAATCTATTGATGTTGCGTGTGATTTAAACATTTTCAGATAAATTTCTTCTGTTAACATCGGATTAACGGGAGCTAAGATTATCAAAAATTTAAATAATACATTGAACAACACAGCCATAATTTGCTCTTTATGGGGATCATCAGAATAGATATCAAGCTTTTCCCTATTTAATATGATGTACCAGCGGCTTATATCAAGAACAATAAAATCCCGTAATTCAGCCGGTATCCAAGGAAGGTGGTATTCATCAGCTAATTCTGTTACTTTTTTAATAGAAGAATGTAGCCTTGAGATTACCCATTTATCTAATTTACTTAACAATTTTTCGTCTACTCTGGTTTTTGAGGGATTAAAATTAGCTAAATTAAATTTTTCATTAGCATACACATAGACATTCCAAA
Source organism: Candidatus Bathyarchaeota archaeon (assembly GCA_016649625.1). Classification (GTDB taxonomy): domain Archaea; phylum Thermoproteota; class Bathyarchaeia; order Bathyarchaeales; family Bathycorpusculaceae; genus AD8-1. Next base: position 2,558 of record JAENXI010000145.1, on the reverse strand, counting down.
TGGTATTAAGAATTTTATAAGTATCAGCGTACTCTTTTACGTTAAAATTAAAATCACGACCTGGTTGGGTTACTCCAATAGCATAAAATCGAAAAGTCTCTATTCCCTTTATATTTGAATAAGATTTCTTTTGCTGAAGTTCTTTGATTGTGCCATCTATTAAGTTTTCGGGGAATATAGCACCTCCTCTTGATTTGCTCATTTTCATCTTATCTCTCAAAACCCAGCCGTGCATATAACATGAAAGATAGTTTTTTCGGTTTGAAGAAACCATCGCGCTGCTTAAAAGACTATTAAACCAACCCCGAATTTGATCTTTTCCCTCTAATATGAAATCTGCAGGTATCCATGACTCAAAATGGCTTTCTCCATCATAGATTTCTTGAGCAGCCCACATTACTGACCCTGAATCTAACCACACATCTAAAATGTCTGGGATCCTCTTTTTAGTTCCTTGATCACATTTTTTACATTTCCAAGTGACTTTATCAATCCAAGGTTTATGTAAATCATCTGGAATATCTCCAGCGATTCGTTTTAGCTCCATTGCTGAACCAATAACAACAATATCCCCGCATTTTTCATTATCACATATCCATACACTTAAAGGTACACCCCAAAATCTCTGTCTCGAAATACACCAATCCCTTAAGGTAGTCAACCAACTTTTAAACCATCGGTTTCCGGCCCAATCAGGTATCCAATAGATTTCCTCGTTCATTTTTAGTAATTCTGGAGAGAGACTCTCAGTTTTAAAAAACCATTGATTTGTTGCCCTGTACACTAACTTAGAATCACATCTCCAGCAATGTGCATATTCATGTTCAATTTCACTTGTTAAAATCAATGTTCCCTTCTTATCCAGCAACTCTAAAATTTCCTTATTTGCATCAAAAACACCCTTTCCCTCGAATTTTCCAGCCTCTTTCGTGTAAACTCCTCTAATATCTACAGGATTAAAGATTGGAATGTTATTTGCCACACCTACTTCAAAATCTTCAGGTCCATGTCCTGGTGCTGAATGAACTAACCCAACACCTTCTGATGCAGAGACATACTCTTCAGAAAGAACTACTGTATGCATTTTATCGCTTTGTTTTGCTAATTCCTTTTGATATGGTACTTCATCTAATAAGGGATGGATATATTTTTTTCCTTCTAATTCTTCTCCTTGAATATCTTCCACGATTTTGTACTTATATCCTAATTCACCAGAAATGAGATGAGTGACAGCCGCTTTTGCTAAAATCCAATATTCCTTCAAATCTTCTATCCAAACTTTTGCATACTCAGCAATAGGATTAGCCATTATTGCAGAATTTGCTACGAGCGTCCAAGGGGTCGTTGTCCATATTATAAAATATGTGTTATCCATATCAGCTGATTGTATTTTTAAGAACAAACTCGTATCCTTAATGATTTTATATTCATGCTCGTGTTTAGCAAGAGCTGTTGCGCATCGCGGACAACAATTTAAAGGGCGATAAAACTGATATAATAAGCCTTTCTCCCAGGCTTTTTTTAGTGTCCACCATATTCCTTCAATATAACTGTTCTTGTAGGTAATATATGGGTTCTCCCAATCCCAAAAGTAACAACCTAATCGCTTAAATTGTTCATTCATAATTTTAAGGTTTTTAAGAGCAAATTCTTTACAATTTTTAATGAATTTGTCTACTCCGTATTCAAGTATCTCTTGCTTATTCTTTATCCCTAATTCTTTTTCCATTTGGACTTCTATTGGTAACCCATGAGTATCGTATCCAGGAGTATCTGTGACGGTAAAACCTCTCATTCGCTTATATTTTATTAAATAATCTTTTAAGATTTTATTCCATGCCGTGCCTAGATGAATTGAGCCTGTAGTATATGGAGGACCATCTATAAATCGCCAAAATTTTTCTCCATCTTCTTTTTTTTTAATTAAGGAATAGATTTCTTCATTCTTCCAGAAATCCAATATCTTTTCTTCTAAAGAAAGTAAATTTAAGTTTTTATCTAATGGTTCCATGCAAATCATCTTGTAAAAATGTGAATGGTTAATAAAAGAAGAAGAAGTTAAAAAATTTTGTCAATTTTGATAATAAGAAATCCTTAGAATGGCTTTTTCTGAAAAATTTAGTGATAATAATGCACTAACTACTAAATCCTTCCGATTTTATTCATTCTAATAAATCGGCGAAGATTTGTTTTTTAATTTGTTTTTTATAGTCGTCAAAAATAGATCTAAGGCATCATTTCTGGAGGAGGTGTCTTAAGACAGAAACCACACTTCCCAAACGATTTTATGGTTTGCTCCCAACAATGTTTGTGATACGACCTTTCACAATATGGACAATCGGTGTGGCAAGTTTCCTGTTCTGGACCCGCTATTTTTAAACTACATGTAGGACAATCGATTTTATGACATATTACGCAAGAAACAACTGATACTTCAAAAATCTTTTTAGATATCGCGTTAAACAAGTCGACTAAATAACTAAAAGGAGACCAATCATCAAAGAAGTTCTTAAAAGATGATTGAAGATCCTCTTTAATTTTTTCGTGTGATTCTAATT
>JAENXI010000144.1 GCA_016649625.1 Candidatus Bathyarchaeota archaeon | reverse complement strand
TTTATAACATTAAAGGTGATTAATTTTAAATACAACATCAAGAGTAATTTTAGCTGTAATATAGATAGACCGCTCAAGGGAATGTTATTGTTAACTATTTCAAAGTTTCTATTTTATTACTGCATAAAATAATTAATGGAGGAGAGTTGAGTATGAATGGATTTTCAGGAACTGCCTTTAGAATGGAAGAAAGTATTAAAGCAAAACTTGTAGAGTTAGAAGCCTTTTCACAGATAAGTGCCGTAACTATTCAAGATGCAAATTTGGACGCTCAAGAGCAAAACTGGTTGGATTATGTTGCTGGTGGATTATTCGCAAAAGTTAAGAAAACAGGCGACAAGCGCTATTACACTTCAAGGTAAGACTTTTTCAACTGACATTTTCAACTATTGTGTTTGGAAAATCAGTTAAGTGCCTACCAGATTCGATAAAGTTACTTTTTTTCACTTATACCTTTCAAACAAATATTGGAAAAATTCAAGTAGCCTCAAAGAAATTTATCCAAGAGATAAACTATTTTTTCTATTTTAATATTTTAGTGTGTAAGCTTTTTTTTATCCTAAATAACGTAAATCTGAGAATATTTTTTTAAGTAGTTGATTCTTGGAGGCTTTCGGAGTTTTCGATTGGTGTTAACGTTCCCTTTTTTCCCAAAGCCAATTGTCTTTCTCCTCTAAATGCAGATGCATGTGCATTCTCAATTTGAACTGTATCACCTTTTATAACATTGTCAATCTGTTCGTTCCAGAGGCAAAGTTTAATTGTTCCAGAGTCATCCCCAATTAAAACCTTAACAATATTTGCGTTATTTCCATATCTTGTAACAACTCTTTGGGGTTCAGCAATATCTAAAATCTTTGCTTTTAGGTTTACCTTAGTCATTCCAGGACGTAAGTCCTTAATGTTATTGGAAGGGGTTGTTCTATTCTTCTTTATTAAATATTTTCGAATAACACTTGTTTCCATGAAATTCATTAGTTGATTATTTCTATCTAACAGAAAATCATTGTTTACTGGAAATTGTGCAATTACTTCTGTTCCTCTTTTTATTAAGAAAATAGATTTTTCCTTTAATTTTGCTCTAAGTTGGATTGTTAGATTTTCACATTGAACTATTTTTTCATCTTCAGCAATTCGAAGGGCATGTAAAAATTTTTCAGGAGGAACCTCATATTTTATTGAAAGAAATGCTAGATATTCTCCGATTGATCGTTTTTGTCTCAATAATATCACTTTTTGTATCTATTTTTATTACATCTTAAGATAACCATGGCTTCTTAGCCAATCTGCCTGATTTTTTCTATATCGCCAAAAAATATCTCCACGAGTTGGCTGAAAATCCCACGGAGATACCAAAACAATGTCTCCTTCTCGTACCCACACTCTTCTTTTCAATTTGCCTCTTATTCTACATAGCCGTTCTTTGCCATCTTGACATTTTACCATTATTCTTTCAGAGCCTAACATTTTCACTGCAATTCCCAGAACATCGTTTGCAGAGGGCAATATCATCCTTTGGAGGTGTCCTTCAGTTTTCACTTTTCTTTTACCCATAATTTACACCGTATTCAAGTCGGCATATGATATTTTTTATTAGAATAATTCTGAAGGAAAAGATTATCTAATTGACTATAACCGATCCAACTCTTCCTCTGGAGAATTCTAATTAATCTATGAAGAATGTAACCCAATATATTAGTTTAGCTCCAAAAAAATCATGTTTTAACTTCAATATCGAATTTTTTTATTAGAATTAATTATCAAATCACGAAAGAATTGATGATAATTCTACTTGAAAATACTGGCAGTTTCCTTCTCTTTTCTTCCTTTGAAATCATTTCCTCGTCTAGCCCAAGCATTTTTTGTATTAAAACTGAAACTCAAATTAGAAACTTTTTGCTTATTTTGAACTCTTTTTGAGAAACATGTATTACAAAACACTGGTCTTTCTGCTTTGGGTTTAAAAGGTACCATGGCGTTTTTGCCGCACTCATTACATTTGATTTCAAATCCTCTATTTTGTGACGTGTACAATCACCTCTATTTGTTTCGTTGAAATTGAAAATAGAAATTCCCAATTATAGTTTGCATGAGAGTGAAGCATCTGATTTAAATCTTTACACAAATAACAGCTAAATTGAAGGCTTAACTATCAATTATGCTATTGTAACCCTTAACTTGTTTTTTTGCTCGTAATTTTTTGTGTCCCACTACACTCATATATATTACACTCTCGTCCAAATCATTTATTTCAACGATTTGATTTTTTTCATCATCAAAAAAGCGCCAATCTGACAAGATCCCAATCCGATGCTAGTTGCAATTAAAGCCAGATTCTGAGCGATGTGTCCTGCATCTAAATAGACATATCTTTATGCTTGTTGTCCACATTTCCATTTTGTTCTTAAAAAAATTGCTACCCTTATTAGTACAACTGGTGCGTTGTTACACATTTGTGCTCCAGAGCGCCATAAACCAATTCTTGATTTAAATCTCCAGTTTTCAACTTTTCCAACAAATGTGATTCAATACTATAATGATAGAGTTCCCTTTTCGGTCCATCAACTTTGTTTGCTATTAGATAAGTTTCAATTGGATATAATACTCCTGCAGACGGTGCTGTGCGAAATTTATAATTCCTACTTTTTCTTTGTACACCAGTTGATACCCATAAAAGAAATGCTAATTCATTAAAGCTAATAGATTTTGAAGAAAAAAACCGATCACTTTTTCGATTCTTCAGAATTTTTAAAATCTGGAAATTTTTTTCAGAGAATTTGATTCTCTGACTTTTTGGATATTTTTTATAAATATCAGGGTTATTGACCAATCTAGATAATAAGCGAGATGTTTATTACGCGAATACTTTGTTTCTTTCCAAAAGTTATCTCCAACTAGTTTAGTCACTTTTTTCACCTTGAATAATTCAATAATATTTATTGCTTTTAATCTTGTACCACATTTCTTAAAAGTTTCAGAAACAACTAATTTAATTGAATTAATTTATTTTTTAGGAGGTGTAGTTATAGTGTCTG
>JAENXI010000143.1 GCA_016649625.1 Candidatus Bathyarchaeota archaeon | reverse complement strand
GCATTAACCAACCGCCCTAAAATATTATTCGCGGACGAACCCACCGGAGACCTAGATTCAGAAACAGGAAAACAAGTAATGAGATTACTCAAAAAATTTCATGAAGAAACCAAAACCACAATTATAATAATCACTCACGAACCAGATATTGCAAACTATGCCCAAACAAAGATCAAAATCGAAGACGGAGAAATAAAAAGATAATATCACTAATTTAGTGTGATTTGATTTTAACGAATAAAATTTAGTAGAAATCGAGATGCAAAACATGCCTTGGAAGTTGATACGCGTTAGAAAGTCCGGTCGAAATCCGTTGAATGGTCGAAACTGTAAAATTTGTGAAAAAAAAATTGGTGAAGAGGAAGCTTGGAGTAACCGAAATAAACATCGTTCAAAATTAGTTTGTAAGATATGTTTTCCCAAAATCTGGTTATAATATGCGCGAGCATCTTCTTTTGAAGTGCTTTTCTTTTTTGCGAGCGTTAATATAGCAACATACCGATTTTTGATATATTTCTTTGTTCGAATTAACGTATATATCGAGTTTTTCGGTTCTTCTCTGAAAGCTTTTCACGAAGAGTCATACGCGCGCGGGCTAAATTTTACCCCAAAACCCAAAAGCTCTTTGATGTGATGATTAGCATCTCATTTTTTCGGGAATTTGTTTTTGGTTCTCATTTTTCTTGACAACGCTCATTTGTCCCTTTCTTCCAACCCTTAACTGGGGTTCGCCCCTAAAGTTTACCACATAAGCATTCTTAACTATGATAGTATCTCCCAATGCAACCGTGTGTATTTGTTGGTTCCACAAAGGAAGTTGAATAATTCCTGTTTCATCCATGACTTTAATGTTTGATACGGTTTTTGCTTGTCCTAACCTTGTAAAGATGCTGAAAGGCTTTGGAATTTCAATCACATTTACATTTAAGCTAATCTGTTTCATTCCAGCCTTCAAATCTCTAACCTGTGGATGTAAAATTTTTTCCTTATTGGATATTTTTATCAAGGGTGCCATATCAACAAATTCTTTAAGGGGATTAATTTCTTGAATTATGTTTTTTGAAAGGGAAAATTGACCGACCACTTTGAAACCTTCAGTTATGAGAAAAACGGCGTTATCTTGTGTTTTTTTACGACAGTCTATTGAAAGGTTTTCACATATAGATTCTTGCCCGTCCCAAGCTCTAACGAAACTATCAAAAAAAACCTTGGAATCAATTCTATACTTGATTGAAATATGAGCCATATACTCAAGAGACGAAAAATCACCCCTCTTATGATGCATGCCCCGGGGGCGACCTCTTTCCTGTGACATTTTCATCAGCATACTACTCGGTCCTGTAATCGACGTTAACCTTGAACATATTTAAGGGTGTCTAAAAAAAGAAAAACAAAGCATCATAACCTTTAAAATAAGAATTTTATATTTAATCTTTTTCTACAGTATTCTTTTTTACTTGTGAAATTAATCAAACTAATTTAGTTCTTGGTAGTAATCTTACTTTGGGTTTGGTGGGGTAAAATTTTACCCCTCTGCGCGCGCATTTTTTGGTATCTGTTTCCATTGTGCATCCAGCATGAAGATTTCTTTAAATAATATAGAAATCACTTCAGGATACGCTTTTTCATTTTATAGATGTACTTATGCGATTAAATCATAAACTCGATTCCAAACAGTTTCCCCAACAACTTCTACAGTATATTCAAGCGCGAAGGATCATCACGCTGTAGAAACTATGCTGATGATTGTTGTCGGCTAGCTTCGTTTTAAGGTGATTTCGATTGTTGAAATATTCCTCGAGTTGCTTTCTCCTTCCCTTGGCGGCATCTCTTCGGTTCCGATGGCGACTTTGTCTACTATCATTTCTTTCACGAATTTACGTCGAGCTATTTCGACAGCGTCGACAGCTGTTGTTATAGATCGTCCTCTCGCCTTCACGGTAGCCTCTTTTACGTCGGATTCGCTGAAAGCAGTTACAATAGCTAACACATAATCCATCGGAAGTTTTCTTCCTACAAATATTATTTTCGAGTCACTAGATTCATTGCTCATTTTTAGATTCTCCATAGTTTGTACTGTTAATGATAAATGGTCCCGCTTTTAAAAGATCTTGTTAAGTCAGAACAAAGGATCAAAACGAGACCACATCTCTATTACAGACGTCTTGCGTGTGCGTTCGGGTTTCGCACGAGAGAGAGGCTAAATTTTAACCCCAACTTTACTAAAGATATACTAGCCTGTCTTCAACATTTCTTTTTATGTTTTGATGGTTACGAAGATATTCCTCCAAAACCTCCTTTGCTGAAGTGCAAATTAGCTTTGTATTACCTGACTCCAACAGTTCTTTTTGTGAAATGTTAAGATATGCTTCTGAATTGTTAGCATGATATCCTTGAAAACAGATTTTATATAAGCCAGTGTCTGAGACATTTTGCGCGCGCGCAACCAATTAATCCCACAAAACCCCTTCTGAATGAAATATTCATCTAAATACATAGAATTACGCAGCGAATTGCATCAAAAAATTTGAGTATTCCAATATTTCTAAAACGTCTCTTCAAAGAATAGTTAACCTAAATGTAAAGCATTGGATATACTACAAGCCCAACAGTCAATGAGATTAATGTTCCTACAAGAGTTTGTGCGAACGTGTGGTTTTTTAATGTTATTCTGGACCAACCTACTAATCCTACAATCGACGTTAAGGGTAGGGCATTTAAGCCAAATACAAAAATAAGCGCAAAAATGGGTCCAGTTACACCGGCACAATGAATACTGACCTTCCAGAACAAATTAACAGCCATACTAATTAATGAAACCAGCAGGGAACCTAACGCCAGCAAAAACATGATTTTGGTGTTGGTACCCAAGAAAATTATAGACGCCATTGAATAACTGAATATGGCAATCAAGAAAATAGGTGTTCTTTTTTCTCTATTTGAAACGTATAAATCGGTATCCTTCTTTCTATAAAAATAGAGCACTGACAAAAAGGGGAAGAATGAAAAGCAGAAAAAACAGAGAAGGATGCTAAA
>JAENXI010000142.1 GCA_016649625.1 Candidatus Bathyarchaeota archaeon | reverse complement strand
ATCCGTATTGCTTAGAATACATATCACAATACTCTTCACCCACAACTTTGGAAAGACCATAACAAGAAAATGGATTAAAACCATAATCTTCAGAAGTAGGCAATATTGTAGGATTTCCATAAACTGCAGCAGTTGACGCAAAAACCAAGCGAGCATCATCTTTTCTAGCTTTTTCTAGAACGTTAAGTGTACCTCTAGCATTAGTTTCAAAGTCAATTATTGGATTTTCCATCGAATATGGAACTACAACTTGAGCCGCTAAATGGAAGATCAAATCAGTTTTTTCTTGAGACCGAAGTTTTTTAAGATCCAATATATCGCCTTTAACAAAGTGTACATTGGATAGATGCTTTACGTTTTCAACTTTGCCAGATGATAGATTATCATATACTGTTAATTTTCTTGATGGAGATGAAAGTTTAGCACACAAATGAGACCCTATAAACCCGGCTCCACCAGTCACGAATATTTTCTTTCCATCTAAGTGAGTCATAAAATTCACAACAAAGGCTATATTCTTATTTGGTTCAGTGTAGGCTATATGTCCAAGTCGAAAACTATAAAAACTTTTAGGGATTTACTGGCTTTCCTCACCATTATTCCTGTTGGCACAACAGATGATTTTGTGATAACTTCTGCTGAGGCTATTTTTCTGTTTCCGTTAATTGGAGGATTCATAGGTTTATTGGGAGGACTATATTATCAAATTTGTAGTTTCGTTGTGACAAATATTCTGGATTTAATTAACTCAACTATTTCAATTCCAGTAAATTTCTTAGGTCAATTTTTTCCGGCAGTTATGACTTTGGCATTTCTTCTCGTCCTAACAGGACTTCAACATTTTGATGGTTTAGTAGATTTAGGAAATGCAATAGGAGTAAAAAATTTAAAAGAGAGAAAAATAATGGCGCATGCTTGGGTTGTAACCTATAAAGGAGGATTTTTAGCGATTTTTGTCGAATTATTAGCAGTCCTAGGAATTTTCCTGTTAAATCCTGCACATGTTTTTGGAGCTATAATCGCTTCAGAAATCGCGGCAAAACTGGCGATGGTTACCATTTCGTGGCTAGGCAAACCTACTCATTCTGGATTAGGTTCAATCTTCCTTGAAACAGCAAAAAACAAGCGCAATATTATAGCTTATTTCATATCCATTTTGATGATTTACCCATTCTTAGGGTTAATAGGAGTTTGGGTAGTTTTTATCACCATTCTTTTAGGTTTTTTTATGGAAAGGGTAGCTAAATTTGTTTTCGATGGTGTATCAGGGGATATGATAGGTGCAACAAACGAAACAGTCAGGGCAGTAATTCTAGTGTTTATAGCGAGTGTGTTGATTTTATGAAAGTTCCCGCATTAATCTTGGCTGGTGGTAAAGGAAGTAGAATTTGTTCAAATACTGAAAAGCCACTTTTATTATTTTTAGGTAAACCACTTATTGATAGAGTGGTAGAAGCTGCTAAATCTGCCCGAAATGTTTCCCAAATATATGTTGTGACAAGTAAAAATACACCGCAAACGGAAGAAAGATGTTTAAAAAATGGTTGGAGAGTTCTGAAAACTAATGGAGAAGGTTACCACAACGACTTAAAACAAGCTATTATAGAAGGTAAATTGAACTCTCCTGTTTTGACTATACCTGCAGACTTACCAGCTTTAACTGGCGAATTCATTGATAAAATAATTACTCTTTTTGAGGAAAGAGGAAAAAATGCTTTAGCTGTTTTTATTCCACTTGAAAAGCGCAAAAAAATGGAATTATCTGTTTCATCTAAAGATGAATTTGAAGGAGTAATGTACGCAGTTTCTGGTGTGAATATTATTAATGGCAAAAAAATTTTGGCTGAAGGGAAGATCGATACTGCCGCCTTAGTAACTGACGAAATTGAAGTCCTTTTTAATATTAACACCCAAAAAGATTTGAATATAGCTGAAAAAAACCTTAAAAATCATTTTAGTTAGAGATTATTAGCAGTATTTAATTAAAGTAACAAATTGTGTTAAAAGGAGAAATCTTTAACACTGTCATAAATCAACTTTAGTTCTGAATCAGTATATTAAAGGTAAGAATTGATGAATCTGCTGAGCTACAATAATTTCTGGAACGCTATTATAGGGTTACCTACAACAAAAAAAATGTTAGAAGTATCCTTGAAAAGATGTAGTTCATGTGACAAAACAATACTTGAAATAGCCTTAAATGATTATGTGGGAAAATCTGAAAAATGTAATAGTTGCAGAAGCTTTTATTCGAAAATAATTAGATTCTGGATAGAGTTTTTAAGACTAAGTCTTTCAATAAAAAGAGAAAAAGTTGAAAAGCTCCTAGAAGACCCTTATGCAAAAAGAGCGATAATCACAATAGTAAAGAGTTTTCTTCATTTTGGAATTAGAAAACCCCTTTCAATTTATGCTCCATTTCTAGTTGTATGGGATTTCACCCATAAATGTAACTTAAATTGCCAACATTGTTACTCAAATTCTGGCAAAGCTTTAGAAGATGAGCTAAATACAAAAGAAGCTATAGAAGTAGTGAATCAACTAGCTGATTTTGGTGTTACTGCTTTAGCATTTTCTGGTGGTGAACCTCTAATTAGAAGTGACTTTTTTGAGGTTGCACAACATGCAGTCAAAAGAGGATTATATGTTTCAGTGGCTACAAATGGAACATTATTAACTAAAGAAAACGTAAGGAAACTAAAAAAAACCAGAATAAACTATGTAGAAATTAGCATTGATGGTGCTTCAGCACAGTCCCATGATTCATTTAGAGGAGTATCTGGGGCTTTTGATAACGCAATAAAGGGATTGCGTAATTGTGTTCAAGAAGATTTATGCGCTTGTATTGCAACAACTGCAACAAAGAAGAACCTCAAAGAAATACCCGCAATAATAGATTTAGCCGAACAAATTGGCGCAGAAAGATTTACCTACTTTAATTTTGTTCCAACTGGAAGAGGAAAAGAACTCTATGACCAAGATATTTCTCCTGAAGAGAGAGAGGAACTCATGAGTTATTTACTAAAAAGGATATCAAATGGTTGCAATGTTACAA
>JAENXI010000141.1 GCA_016649625.1 Candidatus Bathyarchaeota archaeon | reverse complement strand
CCATAATTCACTTTCTTGGAGAACATAGTTATTCCAGGAAGTGTTCTTCTTTTAAAATGCCATATTGATTGTTTTCAATTTGTGGATAGTTAAAAATTGATATTATTTTAGCTCCTGCTTTGTATGCATCAGTCATTTCTTTATAAATTTCTTCTCCGCTACTTAGATAGGGGGGTATATCATATGTCCAGGTGATCATAACACCCCACGATTTTTCTTGAACTTTTGCAGCACCTCTAGTAAGGGCAATGTTTTGAGTTGAGCTGATGTTCCAACCTATTTGTGAGAGTATGATGTCATAACCGCCTAAGTAGTCAAACCAATGAAGAGCATATTCAGAGGTGATCGTCTGGATTTTTCGATTTTTTAATTCTTGAAGTCCTGAATCTGTTCTTAATAAATCAACATAAACTTTTGATGCTTGAGTGTAATTTTTAGGTAGAGTACCGTTTTTGAATAACTCTAAAATTTGGGTGTGAGACCGGTACATACTAGTGTTTTCGAAGTAATATCTCAGATAGTCAAAGTAGTGAGGCCAGTCATAGTCAACTTGGATGCCACCAGGTTCATCATAATAATAAATTCCCAAGAGTTTACTTCCATATTGTTGTTTGGCTGTATCAAGCCATGGTATTTGCCAGGTGTAGTTTGTATCAAACCAACCAAAATACACAATAAGATTTAGGTCTGCATTAACTGCATAATCACAGATCTGGGTGGTTGCGGTTTGGTTCTTGCTTATAGGTCCAGATTGCAAAATAAACAAGTTAGTGTAGTTTTGGACTTTGTCAATTAATTGCAAAGCTTGTTGTGTGGTGTTTCCACAAAAAGTTACTCCAACATATGTTTGATTGTTTGTTTGGAGATTAAAAAATTGAAACATTGTGGCTGTTATTAGAATCATAGTAAGAATAATGACTAAAAATAAAAAACGAAGTTTCATCTTAATAAATAAAAAATTGTGATGATGTATATAATTTTTGAGTAGGGTAGTGATTTTCTGGAGTTATTTTAAGAAGAGCAAATAATTCTTTTTTTTGACTTTTATGGTCTTTGAGTTTTCAATATTAGCATGATTAGTAGATATTCTGGACAAGCTTATCTTCTTCTCTTAGGTCCATTACATTTCTAATATCAACTATAATTTTTTTTAGCTTGGTTCATTTCAAAGATTAATAATCAATTAACATCTGAAACTACACTTTTTGTGTATTCAAAATGAATCTCATGAGGTAATTTATCATTTGTTCAATTGCAATGATTCGATTTTCAGTATCAGTTGAATGGATATCTCTAAATCCTTGATGAATAATTTTATTTCTAATTTTTATTGCCCCTTTACAATCTCGAATAATTTCAATATCGATTTGTTCTTGATCAATTGTTAACATTTTTAATAGCGGTAATATATTTCCAGTCAAACCAATTTCTTTAATGGAACTGTTTAGTGTTTTTGCGGGAATTTTCAGTTTTTCTCCCTGACATTTAATAAATTGATATAAAATAATTTCTAAAGCAATGACAGATTGAATTATTGCAAGTCTAAAATCCTCTTGTAAACATGCGTTTTTTGAGTTCATAAGAAATATTTTGCTAGGATCTAACTCAATTTCGTTTTTCAAAGAATTGTTTAATTGACTAAGTTTCTCATCACTCAATTTAAATGGGTGATCTATTTTGATTCCAATTTCATTGCTTTTAGAATCTATCTCAGATAGTTTGGTAGGATACTTGTTTTTTCCATCATAATAAAACGCTTTATAGGACACAAGATCCTGATATCTTGCTGGTTCAACCCAAAACTCTTCAGTAACATATCGTGATGTCTCTATGAAGCGGTTTAAGAAACGTAAAACTTGTTCTTTAGCTTTATTATTAGGTTGGGTGTTACTTTGAATGATCCGTCCTTTTTCTTCAAAATTAACTATCCAAGGTAATCGTACATTTACTGAGCTGTATGACGATTTGCCATATTTGTCGAATTTGATTTGAAAATTATTATTGCTTTGAATATTTCCAGTTTTATTTCTTTGAATACGTTTAATTGCTATTTTAGCTATTTTTATGCCAATTTTTACTTCATATATTCCATCTGGAACAGGAATTGGAAAAGGAAGATTAAAAATAAAAACTGTATGACAATTATTCGGAATTATTAACGACATAATATATTACCCCATGTTTTCTATTAATAGCTAAAGAAAAAGTTTTTTGATAAAAAGACATTAAATTAACGTTATTTGTTGTTATTTTTTGTTGTTAAAAAAAGAAATGTTATTTATTAGCTGAGATTATCAAAATTATTTATTGAGGACTATTGCATATTAGTTAGTCTTAGAAATTCTATGAGGTGAGCTAACAGTGATAAAAAAAAGAAATATAACCGCTTTTTTGATTTCTGTTCCTGCTGGTCTATTGCTTTTTATTAAAGGTATTCAGGGACCTACGGGAATTTATTTTTTAATATTGGATTATGTAAATGGTTTGTTAACTACAGGAGCTATTAAGTCGTTTCTTGTTTTTGGTCTCTTAGTCTTAATTTTGTTGAGTTCTCTAGGTGGGTTAACTGTAATTGCTGGTGGTTTTCTAATTTGGAAAGATCATGTTTCTACTGGAAAATTTTTAATAGGAATTGGAGCAGGAATTAGCATTTTTTTGGTCCTTTTTTTGTTGATTACTTTGATTACAAGTGGAGACTTATCTTCTCTTATTGCTCAGTATGGTGTTGTAGGATGGACAGGAATTATTTTAGCTTTTTTGGCTAGATCCATAGCTAGGTAATTTGTTACTTAAAAAAAATCGATAAAAACAAAATTCCTTTTTTTTATCTTTTTTCTTTCATTTCTTAACTCAAAACACTTGAATTATTTCTAGTAATTAAAAAAATTTGTTTTGTCTGTTCTCACTATTTTTGTAAAATATGGGAAATTATTATCATTCTTTTTAATAGGTATCTCAACTTGAGTATTTATGGAAAATGAATTAACTTGGCATAGAAGAATACTTCCAAATGGTCTAAAAATATTATTGTATCCACGTAGATCTGCTTTCACAACACAAATTGG
>JAENXI010000140.1 GCA_016649625.1 Candidatus Bathyarchaeota archaeon | reverse complement strand
TATTAATACTCCTATACTAAATTCGTTAGGACTATCAATCGAAACTTTTGCAGAAGGGACACCTTGTCCAACCAAGGCTTGAAATGTAGCATCTGCTTGATAGTTTACCACGGATTGAGCAGTTTTTCCGTTTACAAAATTGATTGAGGATTCTAAGGGGAAATCTCCAAACTCTTTTTCTACCGTCCATAAAAGGGGAATTACTATACCTTTTGATCCACCTAATAAATATTCTAAAACTGAATGTTGACACAACGGAGCTGATTGATATGTGCCAATAAATCCTTTGTTATTTTTACCAGTACTCTCTGAAATTTCCTGAACAAATAAGCCTACACTCCCTTCAAGATTTGCAGAATATGGCATAGAAAAAGCAGCCTTATATCCCTTATTATATAAGCCGTAAAGAAAAGCAGCAAAATTAAAAGCTGGGTTTTCATCAAATGTTAAAAATTTATTATATCCCGTGTTTAATCCTTCTAAGAAATTATTAATATCTACACCTAACAAAAAAGCAGGGAGAATACCGACATTTGATATTGATCCTGCAAAACGACCAGAAAGATCGGGTACTTCTAAAATAGGACAACCAATTTTTTCCAATATTTTATACATTGTACCCTTGGAAGAAAGACCAATAAATTGATAATTTTCTTTTACGAATGTTCCAATCGTAGAATTAATATCTAGTGTTTCTCCTCCCCTCGAAATTGGAATTACAACTGAATCTTCAGGATTTGTAACCTTTAAGCATTTTTTCAATTCTACAGCCCTAGAACTTGTGATAGGATACAAGTTTTTTTTAGATAGATGTTTTAATGCTAGTAAAGTTTGAATAGAGCCACCCGTTCCTAAAACTATAATGTTTTTAATTTGATTACTTAAATATTCATTGGATATTCGTTTAATTTTATTCATATCTAAGTATGAAGTTGTGTCAGCAAAAAAGGGGATATCCCACTTATCTTTGTTGGATATAGCTATTTCTTTGGATTTCTCCATGAATTTCGCGTCCATTTTCGGATAAAATTCAAAATTTAGGAAGGATTTCATATCAATTTCACCAATTTACATCTATTCATTTACTACTGTGCAATAGTTTTTTTAGGTAAATATGGATTGTGTTTTTAATTTGTTAGATAAAAGTAATCTTTGATAGTAGAGGTAATTTTAGAAAACTCTCTAACTTCATTCCTAATTAATGATTATTCCATTTGTTTGACGCCTTTTTATTAATGTGGAAATACATTAGAATTCTAAAAAATTAGGTGTCTATTCTTTTTAAAATAAGTATTGCAATACTTGTACTTTAATAAATAAAAACTATAAAAAATACACGAAATTTTAAAAGAACTGTGATTTATTATGGCTAAAGCTAGCGGTACTAATAATCAAAGTCAATCTGCGGTAGGAGAACCTTACTTCTGTGAAGAATGTAAAAGAAATCATACTAAAGGTAAAATCTACAAGGAACACTTAAATTTTGCTAAGTTTGAATCAGTAGAAGATAAAGTTGTAGATGACAATATAGAGATTTCTGATCTAGTATCTAATGATGATAGTATTTCCAAAGAAGAAGAGGCTTTATCTTACGAAGTAGAAGAAATTGAAGACGTAGATAAGGTAATTGATGAAGACGATTTAGATGAAGAAGTTGATGAAGACGATTTAGATGAAGAAATTGATGAAGACGATTTAGATGACGAATTGGAAAACTACACTGATGATGCAAATGCTTGTGTAGAAGCCGTTAAAAAACTTCCTGGCGTAGGGGAAGCTACACTCAAAAAATTGATCAAAGCTGGTTTTAGCAGCCTTGAATCTATTGCTTATACACCTCCAACTATTATTCAAAAAGAATCAGGTTTAGGAGATAAAACAATAGAAAAGTTAATCAAAGCTTCAATGGAAAAGCTAGGCATTGGATTCAAATCTGCTGAAGTTGTCTGGGAACATAGAAAGAATATTGCCAGAATAACTTCAGGTAGTCAAGAACTCGACAATTTATTCGGTGGTGGTATCGAAACAGGGTGTGTAATTGAATTTTTTGGCGAGTTTAGGACCGGAAAAACACAATTAGCTCACCAATTATGTGTTAATGTCCAATTACCTAAAGAAGCTGGAGGACTAAACGGAAGTGCTTTATACATCGATACTGAGGGAACATTCAGACCAGAAAGAATAATTCAGATGGCTGAAGGTCATGATCTAGATCATAAAAAAGTATTAAAAAATATAGTGTTTGGCCGCGCATATAATTCCGATCATCAAGTAATGCTAGTTAAAGAAGCCACTAATCTTATTAAAGAAAAGAATATAAAACTCATTATCGTTGATTCATTAATTGGTCATTTTAGAAGCGAATATATTGGGCGAGGAACACTCGCTAATCGACAGCAGACCATCAATGGTCATCTCCACGATTTACTAAGGCTGACAGATATATTTCCTGATTTATGCGTGGTTGTAACAAACCAAGTTCAATCAAAACCAGATGTTTTTTATGGAAATCCAACTGTAGCAGCAGGTGGAAATATTGTGGCACATGGGTCAACAATTAGAGTTTACTTAAGAAAAGGAAAAGGTGAACAACGAGTAGCAAAAATGATTGATGCCCCTCACTTACCTGATGGAGAAGCTGTATTTTCTATAACCGAAAATGGAATTATTGACTAAATAAGTAAACAGTGTATTTTAAAAAAATAAGGTAAAAAAAAAGTTAATAACAAATTTATTTCATTTTCTCATATTCATTTGCTTTATTGGTTAATCTTTTGACTTCTTTTGTCATTTCAGTTGCTCCTAGTTTAAATATTTCAGATGCCATTTTGGAAGCATATTTGTACTTCGTAGCCGCTTCTAGGTAATTGTTCTCTTTAACCGCACTTTTTGCCTCATTTTCTAGATTCGTTTTTTTAATGTTTAAATCTTCAATCCTAGTTTTTCGAATAGTTTCTTGTATTTTAAGTAATTCAGTCGTTAACTCCCAATTCGAGGCAAAACTAGCAGCACCTTGATAAATTTCAACAGCTTTTATGTATTCCTTCTTATTCTGAGCAATCTTGGC
>JAENXI010000013.1:10189-12307 GCA_016649625.1 Candidatus Bathyarchaeota archaeon | reverse complement strand
TTCAATATAATCAGTAACCTCTTTTCGTCGCCACCCCAACCAAGTAAGTCCACTTTTCTCCCATAGTTTCTTGCATCGTGGACATGTACAATGACCATGATCTGCAAAATATTGGCTATTAAGCCATATACCCGGTGATTGTCGGTCAACCTCTTCAATATATTTTAACTGTTCTGCTCTGTGTTCAGGTTGTGTCGCACACACAACATCCCAGTAAATATTATAATTGTAATTCCCAAACTGGGCGGGGCCAAGAGGCGATTGTGAAATCCAATTTTTATTATTTCGAGCAGCCACATTATCAGCAAAAACTGCTATATTACTATACATGTCTTGCATGGGTATAATTCTTTTACCTGTTTCTTGTTTAACACGCAAAACATGAAAATCAAAACCCTCAGCTTTTTCTGGCTCATAAACATACGCCCCAAATCTCAACTTATTCACCTATCTCAAGCAAAGAAACAAAATAACGATTATAATGTTTCGGATAATTGACACTTCTCCAAATATCCACTATCTTTACTTGTTTTTACACAAAATATTGATAACTATTTATTTTGTCTCTAACCAGCAAAAAAACATAGTTGAAGTACACTCTAATCTACTGTTTTAAAATTGAACTCCGTATCTGAATTCAGCATTGGAAAAAAAGTCCAGGTTGATTAATTACATGTTGATTGATTTTTTCTTATTCTCTACTTGAAAGAATAATTATGTAATCTGCTGTATCGGCACACTTGTCTGCAGCATGTTCAATAAACTCAATTAAATCATCAAAAATAATCAAAGCTCCAGGATTCATATCTTTACCATATTTTACAAACAAACTCTTTGTTCTCAAGTACTCTTTGTCTAACTCATGTTCGATTATCCCTACTTTTTCTGATCTGCTTATTGCAATTTTTGGATTATCTGAAATCTTTTCAATGCTTGTCTGAAGTTTTTGAGCGATTTCTACCAGTTTTGAAGTCATAAACACCATTTTTCTACTTAATTCTTCTGGTATTTCTGATTCTGATAACATCTCCAAGCACCTTCCAGCATCTTTTGTATGATCAGCTAGAGTATCTAACCTCTTAACAAGATGAAGTAAATCTTCTCGATAATCCGATATGAGTGCAGCACCTTTCGATAATTCTCTGAAAACCTTTGTTCGCAGCTGGTCTACTTCTTCTTCAGCTTTGTAAAGATTCGTTAAGTGTTTTTTTGTTTCTTTTATGTTTTTTTCCGCAAGACTTTTTGCTGCTTTATTAAGCAATATCACCGTGTCAAACGCTTTAATTATCTGATTATGTGCGATTTCTAACCCTTTTGTTCTTCTTCTTTTTTCAAACCATCCATACTTTCCTCTTTCCAAAGAATCCAACTCCTCAATTAACAAATAAATCAATAAATACGTGTTGAATATCTTATATGATGACTTCATTTACATTTCTTTTTCTGAAACCCAATATTCTTTTTGAATACCGTCCAATCTTGTTATTAACTCTTTTTTAAACACAGGAACTTCTTTTTTGTATCTCTCTACAGCTTCATGCAAAACTGGAAAAACATCAGTTCTATGAGCACCAGCAACAGAAACGTAGACTAAATCTTCTCCTACTTCAAACTCGCCTAGTAAATGGTGAATTTGAACATTAACTATCCCTTTTTTTACAGATAACTCCCTACAAATATTCAATAGAACCTCATTTGCTTTTTCTTCATATGCCTCGAGTTTGAGTTTTTGAACATTTTCTCCTTGTATAGTCTCGCCACGAACTACTCCTATGAATTGGGCTATCGCTCCGGCTTTTGAATAATTTTTACTTTTAGTAGTATTTTTAATTAGATCTATAACTGAAAAATCTCCTTTTTTATGTACCCCTGCTTGATAGCTCAAGTAAAATCCCTCTTTTCTAAAAATATGTCTTCACTGTAATATTTTCGTTTCTAAAGAAGTTTGGTTTAATTAAAATAAAAGTTAAGACAATAGGCTTTTCTTCTTAGAAGAAAGTGTCTATTGTTCTATAATAACTTCTTCAATGGGTTGATCTGGTTGATCTGGTTGATCTGGTTGATCTGGTTGATCTGGTTGATCTGGTTGATCTGGTTGATCTGGTTGATCTGGTTGAT
>JAENXI010000013.1:7969-10091 GCA_016649625.1 Candidatus Bathyarchaeota archaeon | reverse complement strand
AGCTAATAGTTTAGACTTACTAATACCTACATGTCTAAGAGGTGCAACTTTTTTTGCTTCATTATATACGTCTGAAGCTATTTTTCCTAAAACAACCTCTTGAATAAAAGAATCCAAGTTTAATGTTGAAGCTTTTTCCTTCACAGTTCTATCCATTATTCCTCGAATAATCTTTTCTTGGGATGTCTTTATTCTTGAAAGTGTTAGTGCTGAAACTGAGATTCTAAGTTTGTATCCATCTTTAGTGGCTAAATTAAAAAGACCATCAACTTTTGTTGTTCTTCTTCTGACTAGACTTCTCATGTAATCGCGTGAGTATTCATGGCCTTTAAAAATTGTGTGAGCGGTTTTTCCTTCAAGTTTGCTTATTTGGAAGAACATCTTCAGATTTTGGTGAGAAAAATCACTTGTAATATCATAGAGTGTTGCCTCTACAATCCTTCCAATGAGCTGTTTTGGATCCGCTGCAGGTATGTTACCTAACTCAACGTTTCCAAAAAACGAAGGTGCTAACGTCATGTACCATGATTTCCCTCGCCATTTATCACGAACGTGTCTACTTCTACCCTTTTTTCCTTTTGAAGACAATTTTATCCTCCAAACGTGGCAACATCATCCTCAAAGCTGTATTAAAAGGTTTACCGTTAAAGACTTATCTTCTCTATGCTACCCATATATTTTCTTAAAACTTCGGGTACAGAAACTGATCCATCATATCGCTGGAAATTTTCTAATATTGCAACAATTATTCTTCCTGTAGCCACCGCTGTAGAATTCAATGTATGTACAAATCCTTTTGTGGGTGCTCCCTCTTTCTCTCGATATCTTATATCTAATCTTCTAGATTGGTAATCTGTGCAATTGCTGCATGAAACGACTTCTCTGTAAGCTTTTTGGGCTGGCATCCAAACTTCTATATCATACTTCTTTGCTGCTACAGTTCCAATATCTCCTGTACAAACATTAACCAACCGGTAAGGAAGCCCAATTTTTTTCACTATGGTCTCAGCATTATTTATGAGTTCTTCGTGGAGTCTCCAAGACATTTCAGGTGTACAGAAAATAAATTGTTCTATTTTATTGAATTGATGCGTTCTGAAAATACCGCGTGTGTCTTTTCCATGAGAACCTGCCTCTTTTCTAAAGCATGTACTTATACCCGCGAATTTAAGAGGCAACTCTTCCTCTTTTAATACCTCTTTCATAAACATTGCTGCCATAGGATGCTCAGATGTCGCAATCAAATACAGGTTTTCTTTTTCAATTTTATATAAAACATCTTTAAAGTCACTTAGAGACGTTACCCCCTCATATGCTTCTTTTCTCATTAAGTATGGAGGTTCAATAGGTAAGTATCCCTTTTTAGATATTTCTTCAAGAGCAAAATTTGTTAACGCCAAATCTAAAAGTACTCCTGCCCCTTTTAGATAAAAAAATCTAGACCCCGCAACTTTTCCGGCTCTTTCAATGTCAATTATTTTCAGTTTTGTCCCTAGCTCAATATGGTTCTGAACAGGAAAATCAAACTCTGGAAGGTCTCCCCACTTTTTTATTTGAATATTTCCTTTTTCATCTGTTCCAATAGGCACAGATTCATGCAACAAGTTAGGAATTCTTAAAAGATATCCGTTTATACTCTCTTTCTCACTTACTACTTCATTCTCAATTTTTTTTATTTGGGTCTCAATTTTCCTGGCTTTTTCAATAGATTCTTTAGCGTCTTTTCTCATCTTTTTTATTTCAGCTATTTCATTTGTAGCCAGTTTTCTTTTGTGACGAAGATTATTCAATTCTGTTAAATTCGTTCGCCATTTTTTATCTAAAATAATTAACTTATCTAACATTTTGGTGTGTTCTGGGTTCCCTCTTTTCAAAAGATTGCTCTTCACCAGTTCTGGATTTTCTCGGATAAGCTTAATGTCCAACATTTGCTTCACATTCTATCTGTTCTTAGTCTGAATAATATTTTAGCTATTAATCTTATTAATTAAGAAATAATATTAACTCTTATTAAAAATGAAAAAATAAAAGAAAATATGGTTTTTAGTCTACTATTTGTCACGTTGCAACTTATGCAGTTTTTGTCATTGTTATTTCCATCGTTGAAACCATTCTGGATTTG
>JAENXI010000013.1:0-7870 GCA_016649625.1 Candidatus Bathyarchaeota archaeon | reverse complement strand
TTTTCTCCCTCTCTTGGTGGCATTTCAGCAGTGCCAATGGCTATCTTGGTTACCTTTAAGTCTTTAATAAACCGGTTTTTGGTAATTTCAGCTACGTCAACAGCTGTAGTTATTGCTTGACCACGTGCTTTTAGAGTTATTTCTTTTAGATCTCCTTGGGATAGACTGGTAATTATAGCCAAAACATAGGCCATGGGGGGTTTGTTTCCAACGAATATAACATCTGTATTTTGAGTCATTTTCTTCACTCCTTTTTGTTATCAATTTTTGTAACGTTATCTACTATATAATTCTGTCTCTGACAGTACGTTACTGCCTCCTATTATCTGGATCCTACTTATAAATTCGCTGAAATTCCCGTCATTACTTCTCGGAGAAATGCTGATCAAATAATATTTAACTACTCATTATTAACCTCTCAAAATAGTAAAACTTTTTTTGTTGTTTATATTATTACTTTTCAATTCTGGTATAGGCCAGCTTAAATAATGAATTATTACTTTACAAACTATGGGAGAAAATTGCTTTCCAAACTAAAAGAAAAAGTTCAAACTTTGTTATATGCTGAAGCAAGAATGGCACATAAAATAGGGTTAACTCCAAATATTGTAAGTCTATTAGGTATCCTTTTTTCTATGCTTTCAGCTATATTTTTTTCATTATCACTTAATGAAAGATGGTTTCTATTACTTGCTACAACTCTACTTATGATTTCAGGCTTTTGCGATATATTAGATGGAATTCTAGCTAGAACCTATCAACAAGAAAGTATTTTTGGCAGTTTTTTTGATTCGCTATTAGATAGGTACTCAGATTCAGCTGTTTATATCGGAATAATCATAGGTGGTTTGTGTGATCCGCTGTGGGGGCTTCTCGCTCTTACTGGATCATTACTAGTTAGTTATAGTCGATCAAAAGCCGAATCTATTGGGATAAAAATGATGTCTATAGGGATAATGGAGAGAGCTGAACGTCTAATTTTTCTAATGGCTTCAAGTATTATCGCATTCTTTTGGTTGCCTGCTCTAAATATTGGAATAATAGCTTTAGCGATACTATCAAATCTCACAGTTTTAGAAAGAGGATTATATACTTATAAAATGTTAAAAACAAAATAGCTAACGATTAGCGTTTTCTTCTTACCCGTGAATGCCTATCGACTTCAGATCTGACCTTTACAATTCCCCTATGGACAGCGCATGATATGCAATACCATTTTGTGTCGGTCCAAGAAGCTAAATATGTACCTTGGGCTCGCAGTTCCTTACCCAATTGATGGTCCACTAAAGAAACTCTCCTGGTTGATCTTTTTGCCTTATCACGTGGTACCACTTGCCCACAACTTCCACACTGTATTGTAGTTCCGCTTCCTTTGCTTCCTTTTGATCTTCCTCGGCTTTTTCGCTTAAATGGCACTTTTTTGTCCTCTTTTTGCTCTAACTTGAATTAGTAATTTTACTGCCTTATATATTTGATCGTAGGTTCAAGAGATAAGCAATGTTGGCTTTTTCGTTAATCTTTGGAATTATTTTTCCTGAAGCTGAAGTCATTAAACTTGTGATTCCTGGACCGTGACCTGCTGTAACACAATTTGTGTGAACTACTATTCCAATGGAAATAGCTCCCTGACGGTATATTCTCCCAAAAGAATGATCTGCATCCTTTATTGCTACCAAATCTCCAAGTTTTAAATCATCTAAACCATAATCCTTATTCATTTTTTTGTCAAACATTTGAAGATCATAATCTCCTGAATGAACGTGATTAGCTCCTAATCCTGAACCCATTATGGCAGCCGGAATAATATGTGTCACCGGGACCTGAATTTTTCTATCAATTTCCTGGGGATTCAAGACCTCTAAAAACTTTGGATCCATATTTATCATTCTAATTTCTGGATAATCTACTAGTTTTAGTCCAACTCCTAAAGATTTTATCAGAATTTTATCCCCTGGAATTAATTTCTCTAAAGTATCTTCTGGGAAGTCAACTAAAACATGTTCTATCCCTCCATGTTTGCCAGTGACAACACCCTTGGAACCCTTTGCATCGCCATTTACGATTTTTGCTGTATTTCCGATGCATGAAAATACGTTAAATGCTGTATTTGCTGCATTTCCATATCGTGAATCGTTTTCTTTATTTTCTAAACTTACTCCTGGTTCAACATGATCAGCTTCCCAACCACATGCCAGATCTCCAACTCTGAGGTTATATGTTATCCCTCCAACCCCGGGAAAAATTAATGGTATTCCGTTAGCTGAAATTCTATAGACTGATTTACTTACTATAGGACTAGAAACTTCCCCGATAACTGATATTTTAATAAGTTTGTTAGCGTTTGTTTTTATCACTTATATCCCTCTTTTTGTTAGATGCAATTACAATTCGAAGGCTAATAAAATATCTATAGAACTTCTAACTTTAAATTATCTATTGATCGCCTTTAGGAACTCTTAAATGTTCGATTATTGCTGTTGATTTGTGAAAATCAGAATCTGGATAAGTTGTATGGAGATATATTCCTCATGTCAGAAATTGGATTAACTTCAAAAATGTTTGTGAAAGACGTGATGTCCAGTCCAGTAGTGACATTGGATGAATTTGTAACTTCTAACAAAGTTGCAAAAATAATGGCTAAAAATGCTCTTGGTTGTGTCATTGTTACCAACAAAATTGGGAAACCTGTGGGGATAATTACTGAGCGTGACCTTGTTCAAAGAGTTTTAGCAAAAAATCTGGTTCCGGATGCCGTTGAAGCTAAATCAATCATGACATCGCCTTTGGTCACAATTTCCCCTGAATCTACAGTGACTGAAGCAGCAAAACAAATGAACAGTCTAAATATTAGGCGACTAGGCGTAATTTACAAGGGGTCTCTTAATGGGATAGTAACTAGTAAAGATGTTTTAGGAGTTATGCCTGAATTAATTGAAATAATTCAAGAGAAAACTCTCATCGATTGTTCTACAGAAATTGATCAAAATACGGATATTCCTTCGGCTTCTATGTCTGGCTATTGTGATAATTGTGATATTTACTCTGAAAACCTGAAATTAATTAATGGCGAAAACGTTTGTGACGACTGTCGTACAGACTTGGAAGAATAAGTGTCAGAATAATTTAACTTGCTGAGTTTAAACAGTTTTTAATTGAATCGAATACTTTTTTATGTCTAACTACCGGTTATTTTAGCTGAAGCGAGATACTTTGATTGTTGATTCTGTTTTGACTAACGCTAAAGCGTATATAAACAAAGAACTTGTTCAATGTTGCATAGCCATAGAAAATGGTAAGATCTTCAAGATTTCCAAAGAAACTCACATGCCTAAATCAGACAATAAAATTGATTTGAAAAATTTTCTTGTTTTACCGGGATTAATTGATCCTCATGTTCATCTTCGTAGTGAAGGAAAATCCTATAAAGAGGATTTCTATACCGGAACTGCTGCTGCAGCTGCAGGTGGATTCACAACTGTTTTAGATATGCCTAACAATCTCCCCGTAACGCTTAGCTGTGAAACACTAAGAAATCGCGTCAAACTTGCTGAAAAACGTATTCTAGTCAATGTTGGGTTCTACTCAGAATTTCCTAGAGATCTAATTGAACTCACAGAAATTGTCAATGAAGGTGCGATAGCTTTTAAATTATTCTTGGCTCGCCAAATTGGCGGTTTAAATATTGATAAAGACCAGGCTCTTCATGAGGCTCTTATCAAAGTTAATGAATTGGATTTACCATTTGCAGTTCATGCAGAAGACAAAAATTTGTTGATGATGAACGAAAAGAAACTGAAAAACTCTAACAAAACCGATTTAACAGCTTTTTTGAAAGCCCATTCGGAAGAAGTTGAATATGTTGCTATTAATCGTTTACTTAGGTTAAATGATGATGTTGGTGCTCATTTGCATTTTTGTCATGTTTCAACTATGAAAGGTTTAAACTCCATAATCAATGCAAAAGAAACCAATCCAAAGATAACATGTGAAGTAACTCCTAATCACCTTTTGTTATCTAATATTGATTTTAATCGTTATGGTTCATTATTGGTGATGATGCCACCTCTTCGTAGCATGAATAATGTAAATGCTCTATGGAAAGCAATAAGGAGTGGCTGGATTGATGTACTAGGATCTGATCATGCTCCTCACTCTATGGAGGAAAAGATGAACACTAATGTTTGGGATGTTAAAGTTGGTTTACCTGGTCTAGAAACATCTCTCCCTTTAATGTTAACAATGGTAAAAAATCGTCTTCTAACAATTGGGGACCTTGTTTTACTCTTTTCAGAAAATCCAGCAAGAATTTTCAAGTTGCATAACCTCGGATATATCGAAAAAGGAAAAAACGCGGATTTTACGGTTATTGATTTTAAAAAGAAATTTAATATTGACGCTTCATCATTTCATTCAAAAGCCAAGTATTCACCTTATGATGGCTGGGAAGTTCAAGGAGCTCCCGTGAAGACTTTTGTTAATGGATCATTAGTTATGGATGAACAAAGACTTATTGCTAAGATGGGTAGTGGCACTATTTTAAAGAGAAAGCTTTAATGAAAACTCTTTTAGATACAATATTTGGAAAACTAACTATGTGGTTTCGTGTGTTATGATACTCTATATATGCTGAATTTAAAAAGATTGGGATAAACTTTTTAGAGAAAAAAAAGAAAGCTGTATTATGCTCATTGGAAATTTTGGCCTTTATCAAAATCTATTAAAAATAACCCAAGTTTTTTATGTTTTCCATCGTAAGCAAGCCGAAATACTTGTAGAGTTTAAAAAAAATTTTTAAACCCTATTTATAAAGCCATTTCAATGGTATATCTTGAAAAGTGCCATCAGGCAAAGTTCTTCTTACAGTTATTGGCAATATTTTAGCATTAAGCTCCTTTACCGCAATATCAATTGGGCTTGTATCAGTTTCGTTTATTTCTATCAATATTGGGGCCCCCATGGAAATCTGAAGTGATCTAGCTCCTACTATTCTAGCCTTCTCAAACCTTGTTATCTTTGGAGGTCCAATAATTATTTCTTCTTTTTTTGACATATTTAATAATCTCCAGCGCCTGGGTATCCTCCGGGAGCTCCCCCTGGAGGCATTGGTGGTGTTTTCATTTTACTGGCTGCAAGAATATCATCTATCCTCAAAATTAATGAGGCTGCTTCAGTTGCTGATTTTATTATTTGCTTTTTGACTGCAATTGGTTCAATAACTCCTATCTTAGACATATCCTGCACTTTTCCTGAAAGAACTTCAATTCCAGCCCATTTTTGCCCTTTTTCGTGTCTTGATCTAAGTTCTGATAAAATATCTATAGGATCTAATCCAGCATTTTCAGTTAATGCGATTGTCAATGATTCTAAGGCTTCAGCAAAAATTCTCACTGCTATTTGTTCCCTTCCTGGCAAAGTTTCTGCATACTTCTTTAGTACGCTTGCCATTTCTAGTTCAGGAGCACTGCCACCAGCTAAAATTTTAGGTTCTTCTAATATGTCTTTTATTACACACAAAGCATCATGTAATGAACGCTCAGCTTCAGAGGTTAATCTTTGGGTTCCTCCTCGAATCAAAATTGTAACCGCTTTTGGATTTTTGCAACCCTCAATAAAGATCATTTTATCTTCTCCGATTTTTCTTTCCTCTACCAAAGCTGCATAGCCCAGATCTTTTGATGTAATGTCTGATAGGTTTGTTACAATATTGCCTCCTGTGGCTTTCGCGAGTTTTTCCATATCTGACTTTTTAACTCGGCGAATTGCAATCACTCCTTTTCCTGCAAGAAAATGTTGTGCCATATCATCAATTCCTTTCTGACATATCACAACTTGAGCCCCTGCATCTACAATTTTATTAGTCATCCCTCGGATGATGCTTTCTTCTTGATTAAGGAACGCATTAATCTGTTCAGGGGTTTCTATATTGATTTTTGCATCTATCTCGGTTTTTTTAACTTCTAAAGCTGTGTCAAGAAGTGCAATTTTGACTTTCTCCACTCTTTTAGCCATTCCTGAATGCACAATTTCTTTATCCAAAATTATTCCATTTACCAAAGAAGTATTCTCCAAGGATTCGCCAGTTTTTTTCTCAACTTTGACATCTTCTACATCTACTTTGTAACTCTTTCCTTCTTTGGCCGCAACTGATAACATCGCTTTAACTGCCATTTCTGCCAAGAATTCTTTATGTTCAGAAACAGTTTTACTCGCCATAGCTGTAATTGCAGCATTAATTAGATATTCTGTTTTTTTCAAATCTACCGGTATAGCAATTTTTTCAAGAGTCTCAAGTGCCTTTAAGGCAGCTTTTTTGTAACCGTCTATAATTATTGTAGGGTGAATATTTTTATCAATAAGTTCTTCTGCTTTGCTTAGTAACTCCCCAGCTATTATAACCGCTGATGTAGTTCCATCACCAGTTTCATTGTCTTGTGTTTTTGCAACTTCTACAAGCATCTTTGCCGCAGGATGTTGAATATCCATTTCATCTAAAATTGTGCGACCATCACTTGTTATAGTTACATCCCCAAAACTGCTGACTAACATTTTATCCATGCCCTTTGGTCCTAAGGCAGATCTCACGCTTTCAGCAACAATCTTAACAGCCGTTATATTAGCATGTTGTGCCTCTCTTCCGCGAGATCGATTTGATCCTTCTCTTAATACCATAATTGGAACTGACAAATTATCTATAATCTCCTTTAATGCGCACAACAACAAGACATGTTGCCAATATAAATTTTTCTTAGGCTTAGTGTTAGACTTTGCTTAGTGTTTTGGATCCTTTTTTTTAAAATTTAACTATTTTTTTCTGGTTAAATAGCTTGATTTTTTGTTAATAGATAGCGACTTTGTCTACACCTGAAATATTTAGTAATTCAGGAATTAGTTTTCCCGGTATTTTTTTTTCTACTATTAATGTAAGTTTTGGTTCAGGTGAAAGTTCTGGATCATCTACAATTGCTTGTCTGATACTTAGTCCATTTTGAGTTAGAATCATTGCTGCTTTAGCTAATATTCCAGTTTTTTTTGCGTCCAAGGGCGTAATCTCGACTACTCCTAAATCCAAATGTTTTGCTAATCTTTTTAATGAGTGCCCAGCTGGTCTTAATTCTTCAAAGATTAATCTCAATTTTCTGTTTGCGTTGATTATTTTTAGTGTTTCATTTACTGTTCGTCTATCAACTTTGGCAGTTCGGGCAATTCTGATTGGTGGAATTTCGATTTGGTTGAGGTATATTTTATTATTTTTTGTGCATAGTCCATTTTCTACTAGAACACGCGCTACTCGAAGGCGTTCGGGATATTGCTCCAAATATTTTTTTATGTTGTTCCACATTAATTTTTCCTTATGTACCTTTTTGTTCATCTTAGTATAAATATGCTGCTTTGATTCTCTGAAGTAAAACCGTTTAATATTTGGTTTTTTCAATTTTTGCACATTTTTGTTAACATCATGTACAAAAACATACACAAGACTTAATATTCTATTTTTGCAGGAATTACATTTTGTATTTAGGAGAAATTAGTATGCCCAGCAGAAAAATACTTCTAGATGAAGATCAGATACCAAAACAATGGTATAATATAACCCCAGATTTGCCAAAACCTCTTCCTCCTTTCATAGATCCCACGACAAGGGAACCGGGAGTAGGAATAGTTCCCAGGATATTTCCAAAAGAAATCATAGGTCAAGAACTAAGCAAAGATCGTTGGATAGATATCCCAGAAGCTGTAAGAGAGGTCTATAAGTTATGGAGGCCCACTCCACTATTTAGAGCTATAAATTTAGAGAAAGCTTTGAAAACACCTGCTAAAATATATTATAAATATGAAGGAGTTAGCCCTTCTGGCAGTCATAAACCTAACA
>JAENXI010000139.1 GCA_016649625.1 Candidatus Bathyarchaeota archaeon | reverse complement strand
AGTAGGTCAGGAAATTGATACTGATGTAGATATCGATGCTGACATAGATATTGATGTAGATGTTGATGTAGAAGTCGATATTGACGCTGATGCAGATATTGATATTGATGCAGATGTAGACATTGATGTTGATGTTGATATGGACGTGGAGGTAGATATTGATAGTGATGTCGATATAGATGTTGACACCGATATTGATATTGATGTAGATGCAGATATAGATGTAGATTCTGATACGTTCGGCACTACAACTACCCCTGCTCCAATTATGCTATTGGCGTCTGCATTTCTCTTAGTATTCGGCATTTCAGGCATCTCGCTTTACTATATAATCACCATTGAAGCTCTAAAGTTTATAATGTTCATAGGATCCCCTAGTATTGCGCTTATCACTTCGAAATATCTTAATGTAGCTTGGAAATATATTGCGAAATCGCAGTATTATAAAATATCCTCGACGCAGTATTTAATAGGAAGAGAAGGAGAGGTCGTATTGCCTATCGATGAGAGAGGAGGTGTAATTAGAATAAAGTCAACAACCCCCATGAAATACGAGAAGATTCATGTCATGCCTTATGACAACGCAACTTATTTTGAGAGAGGCATGAAAGTTTATATTGTAGCAGTTAAAGATAATAAATTGAGGGTATCTCCTAATAAAGCTCTTATTAAAAAAAGAGGTGTAAAATAAACACCGTTATTATTTTAGGTTGTATCTTGATAATTTATATTAGCTAACCTAATTGGTTAGTATATTTAAAATTTATAAAAAAATAGATTAAAAAAATTAAAAAAAAAAGGAGGTTTTTAAAAGAAAGAATGTTGTTTCAAGAGATTAATGGGTGGGCTGTCGGCATTACAGTGACTTGTGCGATAATAGGGTTCTTATTCATAATATTCATGGCCGCACGATATCGGAAATTTAAAACAAACCAGTTTGTAATTCATTTGAGAAATGGTAAGGTAAAATCAGCAGGTCTCGGTGGTAGTTTATGGTTATTGCCCTTAATTGACGAATATATTGTTATTCCGACTACTAGCATCCAAACTATTTTGGAGGCCCACGATCAAGTAGTTTCACAAGAATACCAAAATATTGAATTCGTAGGCATGATTATTTGGAAAGTCGTTGATCCTGAAAAGGCGTATAGCGCGGTTTCATGGAACTTGCGGGATGAGAACTATGTTGAAAAGATTTTAAAAGGAGCTGCCGAGGCAGTTATGAGAACAATATGTGCAAATATGCCCCTTGAATTAATCATTAGAGAAAGAAGGGAGATGATTGATCATGTTATGAAAGATTTACACGAGTTATCAGCAGATTGGGGTATTTTAATCGAAACTTTCGAAATATTGGAAGTCATAATAGTAGAGGCCGAATTAAAAAAGAACATGGAAGCTGTCAAGCAAGCAATTGAGTATCAAAAAGCTAGAATTGCCAAAGCAGAAGCAGAACGTGCATCAAAATTGCTAGAACTCGAAGTACAGAATGAGACCGGTACTCGAGAGCAATTAGTTCAGAGAGATATTGAACTACAAAGGAAGGAGAAAGAAATCTCTATTGCTGAAAGAGAACGCGAGCGTAAAAAGATTGAAGCCGATGGTGAACGACAAAGAGTAATAATTGAAGCCGATGGTCAAGCTTATGCTATCAAGAAAAATTTAATTGCTCAAGCAGAAGGTGAGGCTGAAAGCATAAGGCAACAAATGCTTGCACAAGCGGAAGGATTCCAAGAGCAAGTAGATGCCATGAGCAACGCTGACCAAAGGTTCCTGGCAGTTCAATTAACTAACATTTTACCTGAGATTTTTAAACATTTAAGCCCTGATAAAATGTTTATTATGGGGAGTGGCGACGAGGCGTTTAGCTCACTATCGAAAGCCATTTTGCCATTCCTGCAATTATTGCCTGAATACTCGGATAAAATAAAGAACTTCTTAGGGAACGGAGATATGTCGTCCAAGGTTAAAGAATTGCTAACAATTCACGAATAGTAATTTTTTTTGTTTTTTCCTTTTTTTTGAACTATTATTTTCAAATTTTTTCAAGTAGGTCAGAAAAAAACGTGGAAACTTCCTTAACTTTTCATTCCCACAGTTTTAATTAATTTGAGAGTCTAGTATCCATATTTATATAAATAAGATTATAATAATTATATCTTAAAGATATAAACTAATTGATAAAATGCCAAATAATTTTTCAGAATCAGGATGTATAATACCAAGTTTATTATTTCTGATTTACGGATTATTGATTATTACTAATGTCCCTTTTTCATTAATATGGTTTTTGCCCGGGATATTCTGTCTTACTGCATCACTACTCGCTATAGATTATTCTTCAACGGGAGTTAAACATTATAAACCAGAAAAAAAGAATAGCGATCAAGACCAATATAGACTACGTCCCGGAGTGAACTCTAATATTGTGAGGAACTCGGTTAGGAATGATGCTCACACTTTATTAGTAGAAGATTTAAAACCTATACAGCCTGAAAGACCGAAATCTTTCTTTTGTCAATTTTGCGGGACGCGAAGAGATACAGAAGCAAAATTTTGCCACCAATGTGGGTCCAAGTTGGAATAGTTTTATCCCACTATTTTTTAATAATAAATGATACAAAGAACACTCTGTACTCTCTTTCTGCCATTAGATTTATAAGTTTACAATGTAATATAGATTCATAAAAATTTAAAAATTGAATTGAACTTAATGCTATTCTCAAGGAATCTGTTTAAATATTCTTTTATGCTCTCATTTTTACTAGTCTTAAGTAGTATTTTCATTGGTCAGTCAACTAGTTTCATGCTAAAAACTAGCCTTGTGAATCAGAATGAAGTAGCGACCCCTTTAAGTTCTCAAATATATGAGCTTCATTCGCCAATATTAATTGAATCCGATGGGGATTTTGGTAGTTACACTTTTAATGGCACGGGATCAAGGGAGGATCCTTATTTAATCGAAGGGTACAATATAACGAGATATGGTTGGCTTACTATGGCAATTGATATCAGAAACACACACTCGTTTTTCATAATTACTCATTGCGTCATATATGCAGAATATAT
>JAENXI010000138.1 GCA_016649625.1 Candidatus Bathyarchaeota archaeon | reverse complement strand
ATTTAGATACAGTGCTCAAACTCTATGATGAAGGCACAAAATTTGTTTTGTATACAGGCCGTGGTCCATCAGGCCCAGTCCATATCGGTCATCTTATACCCTGGCTATTTACACTACACCTACAAGAGAAATTTGGAGCCCGGCTATATTTCCAAATGACTGACGATGAAAAATTTCTAATTGATGATAACATAAATCTCCAACACACAAAAAAGTATGCATATGAAAATACGCTTGACTTAATTGCATTAGGTTTCAAACCTGACAAAACATTTGTAATCTATGATGTTGAAGATATCGATTTACTATACGATATTACTTTAGAGGTAGCAAAACGAATTACATACTCAACGGCAAAAGCGAGTTTTGGATTTAAGGACAGCACAAATATAGGTTGGGTTTTCTGGCCAGCAATACAAGCAGCGCCTTGTTTTATACACAAGAAACTAACTGGAGAGAATGTTCCTGCACTAATTCCTGCAGCTATAGATCAAGACCCTTACTGGAGAGTAACCCGAGACATAGCCCCAAAACTGGGTTACCATAAACCCGCCCAAATTCACTGCCGTTTTCTACCAGGATTAGGATCTGGAGGAAAGATGAGTGCATCTAAACCTGAAACATCAATCTTCACAATGGATTCCCCAGAAGTTGTAAAACGCAAAATCTGGAATGCATTCACTGGCGGCAAACCCACAGCCGCAGAACAAAGAAAAACAGGCGGTACTCCCTCAATATGCTCAATTTATCAATACTTCTTTTTCCTCTTTGAAGAAGATGATAAAAAACTCTTTGAAAGAGAAAACCGATGTAAAGCAGGAGAAATACTCTGTGGAGAATGCAAACAAGAGCTATTTTCTAGACTAAATAAATTCCTCAAAGAGCATCAAAAAAGAAGAGAAAAAGCAAAAGATGTAATTGAACAATATCATATTAAACGCTAAAAAAATAAAACAAGTGTAACTTTATGAATTCTTATGATCAAGAAGCTATAGAAAAATTTCGTTTATCTGGAAAAATTCTAAGAGAAAGCAGAGAAGAACTAAAACCACTTATTCGAGAAAACATGCCAATTATTGAAGTATGTGAAAAAGCCGAATCTCTTATCCGACAAAAAGGTGGCAAACCAGCTTTTCCATGCAATGTTTCCATAAACGAAATAACAGCGCACTATACTTCACCACCAAACGACCAAACTAAAATTCCTGAAAATTCAGTAGTTAAAGTGGATATGGGTGTACACATAGATGGTTATGTCACAGACACAGCCTTTACAGTATGTTTTAATCCAGAACACATGACTATGGTTTTAGCCGCCCAAGACGGCCTACAAGCAGCTATCGATACAATTCACGCAGATATGTCAACCTCAACAATTGGAGCAATAATAGAAAAAACAATTCGAAACCGCGGTTTTAAACCAATATCAAACCTAACCGGACATTCAGTAGGACGATACTTAATCCATGCTGGAACCTCAATACCTAACATACAACAATTCACATTAACAAAAGTAAAGAAAGGACAAGTTTACGCAATTGAACCGTTTTCTACACTCCTTGAAGCAGCTGGTAGAGTCGAAAATCAACCTACCAAAACAATCTTTCGCCTAATAAAAAACAAAAAAATACAAAATCCCTATGCGAAAAAACTATTAAAATACATAGATGACAACTTTAAAACACTACCATTTGCCGAACGTTGGCTCAAAGATATTGTGCCCTCCAACCAACATACCCAAGCTTTCATGAGTCTACTTAAGATAAAAGCAATTTCTGGATATCCAATACTTGTTGAAGCCAGTGGAAAAACTGTATCCCAAGCTGAACATACTATTATTGTAGAAAAAGATGGTTGTGAAGTTTTAACCTAAATCGTAAAAGGTTTTTCTTTCTCTTTAACTTCTTTGTAGATAGTTGTTATTATCTTGTTTTCTTCACATTTATCGCATTTGTCAAGTTCCTTAAACACGAAATCGCCGCGTTCAAATTCTCTAACGTCTTTGGTTCCACATTTTTTGCATTCAACTGTAGTCATGACTTTAGGATCTTCAATCTTCATTTTTTCTACTCTTTTTCGTGTTTGGAATAACACATAAACTGCCATTCCCAATGACAAAAATCCTATAGCAAACAAGTATAAAGCAACAGTTTCGTTTTCAATCAAGTAGGCTTGAACACCAAAAATAATAGCCACAATAGACAACGCTAAAACAGCTAAAACTATCATTACCAAGAAAGTTGAAATTCTATTTGATGTATTCGATGAATTTGTACTCAACAACTATTCCTCCTATTGTCCAATTCCGATTGTATTTCCAACACCGACAATGATTATCTTGTCGCCTTCTTTTGTTCTTTCCTGAACCACACTTTTTAGTCGCTCTATAACGCTGTCAACCGCATCAGCAATTTCTTTTCGCATGGGAGAAACTGCATCTCCAATATCTTCTCTAACAATTATAGCGTTAACAGGAATCTTGTATTTTACTAAAGCTTCCTCAATCTTGTATGCATCCACTCCAGGGCCACCAATTGCTGCACCTATTCCTTCTACAACCTCGCCAACTTTCTCTCCTTCAAGCTTCAAACCAGCATCAATCATTATTACGTTAGCAATTTTTCCTTTATTTTCTTCAATAAGCTCTTTGATAGCATCACCAGGTTTACCCACATTCCCACCTGGGCCTCTAGCTTTTACAACTAATGCTGTACGACCTTCAAAAGGCACTGTTGCAACTACACAATCTTTTGGAACTCTACGAGTTTCTAATCCATGCATAAGTTTTCCAGCTACCAAAGGACCTACACCATCACCAATAGGTTGCCCATAAGCAAAAGCTTTTAATGCACTCGAGTAAGCTTCAGCTTCTTTCATAACCAAAGGCAAGATCATCTGCAACTGCATAATAACATATAGACTAAGTGTCTTTTTTCCTTGAATGTAAAAGTGTCTTACAATTCTGTAAATAAAATTCAACGCCATTGCAGCTTCTAAAGTATTTTCAAGATTATTAATTTGAACTTCATCACTTGCAGGAGCCATCAACTTAACTTCATCTTTAAGACGAGAGTCTCTAAGATCAAGAATATGATCAAGTTTGTAAACAACACCTGCTGGAT
>JAENXI010000137.1 GCA_016649625.1 Candidatus Bathyarchaeota archaeon | reverse complement strand
ATTGTTACCTTTCTTTATTGAGATCTGAGCTTGAGTCGAGTCATTTGCAATACTCATTTCAAGTACTGGAAGGTTGGATAGTTCAAAGGTTTTAAATGAATTGTTACCCAAGTCAAGTTGGATAGTTACTTTGTCATTACTGAAGTGGAAAAAAGGGTATGGGAAATATGTCCAGTTGAGCTTTGCTAGAAATATTGGATTATGTCTATCCAAGTAACCCCCATCTTCTCGAATTTGGATCAATCCATTGTCAATAACATAGTCAGTATCGAGAAGATTGTTAGCAACTTGTGCAGGTTCGAATTCGCGAGCTAGGGTTAAGAACTGGGGATCGACTGCACTTAAAGTGGGTCTTTGAGCAAATCCTGAAAACCACCAACCATATAGTGCATCGGAAACGAACAATGAATCATTTGGAGTATTCTGTTTAGCCCAAAGAATAGCATCATATCCAGGATCTGTCATAACTTGATAAAAACTTTGGATTGTTCTGCCTTGAAATGGAGTTAAGAATATGGGAATTGTAAGAAAAGAAATTATTAAAAAAGCTAATGTGAAACCGATATAAAGATTTTTTTGAGAGAATCTCTGAGTTAAACGAGTTTTTTCATTTGTTGGATTTTTTGGGATATGATTATGTTTCTTCGTAAGGGTTAAGTAGGTAGATATGATTCGAGCAAAAAAACTTGACCCGTGATCTATTCCCAATCCTATAAGGACAATCAGGGGTAAAATAACAAAGTACAAGAATCTATTATAATCCACATAGAGGCCTACTAGATATCCTTGAGTAGAAAGAACGGGTACTAAAAGCCATAACATAAAAAGAATTGCTGGAATAGATAAAAACTTCTGATGATACTTCTTTGAAAATAACAAGAAAAGGAAAACACTACCAAATAATGGTAAAATCCACTCCATAGGAAGTACACGTGTTGAAAGTAATGCTTGTTGAATTCCAGACACTCCGCCAGTAAATGTTCCCCCATTAGCACCTAGATATGCAGGTATTACATTCATTAGAAAGGGAAAAACAAGAATAAATCCAACAATTAAGGGTAAGATCCAAACAAAAATATGCCCTCTGTTTATTTTCAACCTTTTTGAAAAAACCATTACCGAAAACAATGTCAGAATAGTTATACTAACAAACATTACGGATGTTAGAGAATGAGCTAGAAATATGGTTGCGGATAAAAATCCGGTGATGCAAATAAGGGAAAAGTCGGAAAATTTTTTTCTTTCTAAATATAGATAGAAAATAATTGGAATCAGTGTTAAGGCAGCGGCATTGGGATAGCCACCCCATAATAACATTTCGATGTCAAAACGTGAGATAGCTACTAAG
Source organism: Candidatus Bathyarchaeota archaeon (assembly GCA_016649625.1). GTDB lineage: Archaea > Thermoproteota > Bathyarchaeia > Bathyarchaeales > Bathycorpusculaceae > AD8-1. Next base: position 1,776 of record JAENXI010000137.1, on the reverse strand, counting down.
AAAGCAACAATTATTCCAGCTGATTCACTCCAAGCAGCTCTGGTTATTAAAAAAGAACATAAAACGAGAAGAGAAGAAAATAATGCAACAGATAATGAAAACGCGATGTAATTAGGTAATCCTGTTAATAATACAACATACGAAACGAAGATATGGTAGCCTGGAAAAGTTAAGGAAAAACCACCTCCCATCTGATAGAAATTCCACTGAAAATCAGTTCCACCAGAAGTTGTAATCGAATTAAGAACACTGTTATGTAATCCGATATCTGCGCCTGAGGGATAAATGTCCCAGTGCATAAACATCAGTCGATATATTAACGCAAATGTAAAAAGGACTAGCAGAAAAGTAGTTTTAGTTGATATTCTGACCATTGTTGTATTCCTGAACTTTACGGTTTTCTTTTTGTTGCCTATGGATTAGCCGAGTCAAGGTTTAAATATATAATTCGAGTATAAAAAGCGAAGGTAATATATCAAAATAAAAAAAGGTGTTTAATTGAATGTCATGGCTTAAATCTATGATGGAAAAAGAGCCCAAAGAATCAGAAAATCCTATTGGGACTGTCGTTATCGGTAATATCCAACCTGATATGCACGACACTGCAAAAGAATCAGTAAGAAAAGCACTAAAAAAAGCTGGATTTAAAACAATAGATGTAGGTAAGAACGCTAAACCTGAAGCTTTCGTTGCTAAGGTAAAGGAGTCAAAAGCGGATATACTGGCCCTTTCTGTTAATACAGTACCTGCTAAAAACAATCTGTCAGCATTAGTTGATGCATTAAAAGCAGCAAATCTAAATGTGAAAATTATTATTGGTGGAGCTGCAGTTAAAAAAGAAGACGCAGACGCAATTGGAGCAATATTTGGCAAAAGCAAAGAAGAAGGCGTAGAAATAGCTAAAAAAATAGTAGCTGGAAAATAGCAAATTTACTATCCAGATGAGATATAATGCTCAAATTTAAAACAGAACAAAAAGTATATCAAGTTGGGAGAATACAAATCGGCGGTCAGCCAGGTGAATTGCCAACTGTTCTGATAGGATCAATTTTTTGGCTTGGCCAGAAGATGGTAACAGACGCTAATCAGGGTTTATTTGATGCTAAAGCAGCAGAGAATCTAATTAATAAAATGGAAAACTTGAGTGACATAACTGGTGTTCCATTTGTTTTAGATATTGTTGGAACTACAGCAGTTGCTTTTGAAAAATATGTAAATTTTGTAGCGAAACACACTGAAGCGCCATTTCTGTTAGATGCAATGAGCCCAAGAACACGTATGCAAAGTGCTGAAATCGTAAAAAACGCAGGATTACAAGACAGATGTATTTACAATTCTTTCTATAAAGGAGTATCAAAGAGAGAGGCGGAAAAAGTCAAAGAGTGCGGAATTACATCATCTATTGTCTTAGCTGACGATCCAAAAGATAACAGTCTTGAAGGAAAGATGAACGTCTTAGAAGAAGCATTGGCCTTAGCTGCAGAAGGTGGAATCACAAAACCGTTAATTGATACGGCCATACCTGCATTTGAACCAGATATGGGTACAGCAGTTAGAGCGATACCACTAATAAAAGAGAAATTTGGTCATCCAACTGGTTTGGGAACTGGAAACGTTGTAACCACAATGGGTTGGGTTAAAGTTAAATTTGAAAAGCAGTTCAGAAAAGGAACAAGAACCGCAACAAACGCTATAATGCAAACAATGGGGGCTAACTGGTTAATGTTTGGACCAGCAGAACAATCGGATTATGTCTTTCCAGCAGTCGCAGTAGTA
>JAENXI010000136.1 GCA_016649625.1 Candidatus Bathyarchaeota archaeon | reverse complement strand
CACTTACCTCTGTCCAGAACTTGCCTACTTGGGTGCATTCTATAGGTTTTATAATTTTATGAAAGGAAAATAAATAGAGCTAATCCAGAAAACAGTAACATCAGATTATCCAATTATTTGGAAATTAAAAATCGAAAATAAGAAAGATGTTTGAGTAGTATATAGCTGAATCTCACAAAGATTTATTTATTTTACATTCTCTTTTTGGGGATAAGTAGTATCTCAATCTGAAACTGGCTTAATCTCCCCCGATGGCTCAGTTAATTCAGGTTGGGGTATTGCTTTCTTTCTAAGATCGCATCTATCCTCTTTTGCGTGACCTTTTTCGCGGTAGAAAATCAGTTGATCACAATAAGGACATTTTTGCAACATCTACTTTTCAGCATCCAATATACAAGAATGTGAAAGTTGTATTTACTGTTTGTTATATTTTTAAAAGAACAAAAACCATCATATATTTTATTACCCGTAAGTAATATATGATTAAAATGGCTTGGGGAAACATAACCGTAAGTCAGAGATTAGTCACAATGAATAAAGGCTCTATTACATGCGATTACCGAAACTGCAATCACAAATTCAAAATCGGAGAAACAGCACTACGGCAACAGAGACGCGCACATAACCGATACTTCTGTCCAGAATGTGCAAAAAAATTAAGGGTTTGATCCATATCACGCTATCAAATCGGACAAGAAATATATCTTTGTATCATGGGAAGGATTTTCGCCCTAATTTCTTCCTCACTTAGAATCTTCAATTTTTCATATTTTTCAATGAAGTTAGTAGTCTTAGGTTTCGTCATCTCAATTAGCACTTGGGCGATTTTCTCAAAATCTGGATTATTGAGCCGTGATTTTATAGTTAATACATCATTGTCAAGTCCAGCGTAAATGTGAGTGGTGTTTTCGGTGATGGAGCAATTAATTTTGCTTCGGGCCATATCATCTCTTTGGTTTAAAAGGTCTGGAAGAACATAATTTAGGGAAATACTTTTAGAAAGGTCGTGTGAAATGTTTTTGCTTTCACTTCTTACTTCTTTGGGTAGGGAAGTTCTCAAATATTCTGACCATTCTGGAAATGTATTATTCCATATATCCATGAAAAGGGCGTCAATTTCATGGAATTTTGGAAGGATATTATTTTTAAAATTATCAAGAATAAGGAATAGTTCTTTGTGATGTTTTTCTATGAATCGTTCTAATCCGCGATTATAAATATCCTCAAAATTCGGGAACCTAAAATTTCTATTTGGTTTCTCAAGATAGGCATCCAACAGTGCTAAATTTTCTTTTATTTCAGAGAATAATGAAGGATACAATTCTCCAGCTATTTCAGTGATATATTTACTCAATGCCTGTTTTTTAGTTTGTCTAACACCCAAAAAATAACCCAGAATTAGGGTTAAAATGGCAATGAAAACTGCTGAAGCAAAACTTGACAATACTTCGAAAGTATATTCCTCCAGTTCAATTTAATTTGAGATACTATTTCAATTGAACTGCTAATAAAAACTCTGTTATCCACAACCGCAATCGCGCAATAACCGCATGTTTTTTTATAAAATTGGAAATATAAAATCTTGTTTGCTACAGTCGCATGAAATTTGCTACTTTTAGAGACTCTTCGCGGCTTGCCTCCTCAGCGGCTTCAAACAAACTCCTCCAGCCTATGATACGGTCTTTCGCCGTCCCAACCTCTCCCCAACAACTCAAAGGTCAACCTGTCCGATTTATCCATCAAACACTCAATCCGCGAAAGCTGAGAGGCTGTAATAAAAAAATGAAATTCCTGACAAGTACCATTTAGCAAAGACAGGGTTTCTTGTGGCAACCCGCCAAGGTCACAGTCAATAGGAGAGGCTTCAAACACAACGTCCACGCCGTAGCCGTCACCAGAGCGCACAGCCTTAACTTTTCTGTTGGTTTCAATTGGAGTAATTCTTTCCGTAATTATTATTATTGGTATAGGAAAAAACGATAGCAATTTTTAGAAACTCGTAGAAATCAGAATTGTTGCATAACAGGTTTTATATTTTCTAACCTGCAAAAAAAGCGTATGAGTTATTACTGTAACAGCTGCAAGAAGCCAATTAGCAAAAACGTCTTTTCTTATTCTATGGACCATTATGGCAAACCCATATGTATGGATTGTCAAAAGACATTTGCTTCGCACAAAGGAAAAAACCGAGAAACAAATCAGGAACTGGATTTGGTGTCGGGCGTTAACAAATTCATGCGGGGAGTTTCACACATAATTAAGGAGAGATCTGTCAAAAAAGAGACAGACTTTAACAAATGGACTGCTGACTGGAGAAGCTTAAAAAAACTGGATTTCTCAATGGAAAATAAGCATTTCTTCTTAAGGGGAATGGACCTTGACGATTTTACAAAGCAACTAATCAGGATGGCTAAAGAAACTATTCTAATTGCCAATCCATTCATTGAAAACTGCTATTTGACCGACGCGCTCTTAGACAGCGCCCAATCGTCAACAAAAATCAAAATTGTTACTCGTAGGCCACAAGACAGGGAAATGAAGAAAGAACAATGTCACCAAAAACTAAGAAAAATGGGTATACTTTTGCGTTATGACAATCAGATACACTCAAAAATTATGGTAGTTGACAATAAGATCGCTGTAGTATCATCTATGAACTTTTACAGTGGGTCTTCTGGAGGTGCTTCAAAGGAGGCTGGAATAGTTTCTATGGATGAAAAAGTCGTAGAATCAGCAGCAGATTACATTAGAAAGCTTATTGATGGCCCTTAGAGCGTCGTCTTCACCAGGATTTTAATTATTTTGGTTTTCTGAACAGCTTAATGCCGTCCATTTCGGTAACATACTCAAAACCCGACTCTATCCGCGCAGTGGCTTCACTTACAGACTTGGCAGCCCTAACCGTGTATTCCTCATCCTGAAAGTCAATCAGATGCGTATAAATCAGTGTAGTCTCAAGCCGCCTATGACCTAACTTTTCTTTGACCAATAAGATGTCTTTTGTTCGGTGATAAAGCATAGTCGCATAATAATGGCGTAAATCGTAGAGCCTAAACTTCTTTAGTTGTGGCTCACACAATCGTTTAGCTAACCTGTTTCTGATTCTCATAAAAACATGGCTAACAATATCCGTGTCAGGAAACATC
>JAENXI010000135.1 GCA_016649625.1 Candidatus Bathyarchaeota archaeon | reverse complement strand
CGTCAGATGTGTATAAGAGACAGATTGTGGATGGCTAAAAGCACTAATAATAAGCATTGTTGCTGTTGTAATCTTCGCAGTGACATCCTTAATTCTTGGAATTATAGTTGGTATCGCAATTTTTACTATAGGCGTATAAAATATACTAAACAAACAAACTCATTTCTTTTTTTTGATTCTCTAAAGAAAAGAGATCTTAATATTTCTGTATAAAAAGCAAGGAAAATTCAGTTTTTTTAAAAAGAATAAACTTTCTTAATCTAAAAAAAAGAAGGTTATTTTGGAGACTTCTTTTTTATTTCAGCATAAATGGTTTTAATCTCATCCACTGCAGAAGCATCTTCTAAAGTTGACATATCACCAATTTCTGCACTTACAAGTATAGCTCTAAGTATTCTGCGCACAATTTTACCACTTCGAGTTTTTGGCAGTTTATTCACTATTATTACTTCATCCGGGGTAGCAATTGGACCTATAGTTGTTCTAACGTGTTTAATTAGTTGGGTTCTTAATTCATCTGAGGGCTCAAAACCGCTTCTTAAAACGATAAAAGCGACAGGCACCTCACCTTTTACGGCATCTTCCTTACCCATTACAGCAGCTTCGGATACGGAAGGGTGTGAAACTAGAGCGCTCTCAATTTCAACTGTACCAAGACGATGACCTGCAACTTTTAATACTTCATCAGCTCGTCCGAGAAGCCAGAAGTAACCATCTTTGTCTTTTACCGCATAATCACCAGTGTAGTATAGATTTTCCCATCTCCCAAAGTAGGTTTGTTTGAATCGCTCAGGATCTTTCCAAAGAGTCTGAAGCATTCCTGGCCACGGAGATTTAATTACTAAGAAACCTTTGTTACCTGCGGTTACTGGTTGTCCTTTATCGTCATAAACTTCTGCTTGAATACTTGGCAGGGGATAGGTTGCTGAACCGGGTTTGAGTGGAACTAGATCTATTCCGGCTAGAGGAGCGATCATAAAACCGCCTGTTTCTGTTTGCCACCAAGTATCTATAATAGGCATTTTTTCTTTTCCTATTACTTTGAAATACCATTTCCATGCTTCCGGGTTTATCGGTTCACCTACTGTTCCTAATATTCTTAATGTGCTTATATCGTGTTTATTTATCCATTCTTCTCCAAACTTCATGAACATCCTTACTGCAGTAGGTGTAGTGTAAAGTATTGTAACACCATGTCTTTCTATCATTTCCCACCATCTATCCTTAGCTGGAAAATCTGGTGTACCTTCAAAAAGAAGTGAAGTTATTCCCAAGGATAATGGCGCATAAACATTATATGTATGTCCAGTGATCCATCCGATGTCAGCTGTGCACCACCAAATATCTTCATCGACAGGATTAAAGCCCCATTTTAGAGTCCAATGTGCCCAGACGCTATACCCGCCAATTCCGTGTTGTACGCCTTTAGGTTTTCCTGTCGTTCCTGAAGTATATAGAATGAAAAGCGGATCAGTAGCCTGCATTGGTTCTGGTGGAACATACGCATTTCCGCCAGCTGCAACTAGAGCGTCAGTATACCAAACATCTCTGCCCTCTTTCATGTCTATTTCTTGACAAGTTCTTTTTACAACAATCACTTTTTCAATAGTTGGAGTTTTTTCTAGTGCGCGATCTGCATTTTTCTTAATTTGCACTATTTTTCCACGTCTAAAAGACCCATCTGCGGTAACTAGAACTTTGGCTCCGCAATCATTAATCCTATCAGCTAGGGCTTCAGCACTGAAACCTGAAAAGATAACTGTATGGATTCCACCAATGCGTGCTGTTGCAAGAAGTGTTATTGGTAATTCCGGGATCACGGGAAGGTAAACGGCTACACGGTCACCCTTTTTAAGGCCATAATTCTTGAATATTTTTGATAGTTTGTTAACTTCTCTGTAGAGTTGATAGTAAGTGTAAGTTTTAATTTCACCCATTTCACCTTCCCATATGTATGCTAGTTTGTTCTTTCTTTGGGTGGTTATGTGTCTGTCTAGGGTGTTGTGAGAGATATTTAGGATTCCACCTGCGAACCATTTGTAAAATGGTTCATTTGAATCATCCAGAACTTTATCCCATTTTTTGAACCAGTCAATAGCTTCTGCTTTTTCTGCCCAGTAGTCTTGAGGATTTTTTATTGATTTTTCTCTTTCTTCGTGAAGTTTTTCTCCGGAAGAGTCCTGTTTATTAAAAATAAATTTTTCATTAACGGGTAAATTTGTTTCTGACATTTTATTTGTTCCGTATTAATGGTTGGGAAAAACTAAAAAATATGAAATATAAAGGTTATTGGGCATTTATTGAAAAAAGATAAGAGAATTTGGGCAACTTTAGTTTACTGGACAAATCGGTAATACAGTCTTTTTGTTAGCTTCATTTAATACTTCTGCTAAAGCTAAATAGACTGCACTAGATCCGCAGATTATACCTTCAAAGCCAGCAATCATACCTATTGTCAAATCTCCAAATAATATCATGTTTCCAGTTAGATCTCTAATTGTTAAGAGAAAGAAAAGTGTTGCAAGGCTCATAAACACAAATTGTAATGCTCTGTTTGTTTTTAGGGTTCCAAAGAACATTGCAAAAGTAAAAAGTCCCCATACAAAAAAGTAAGCTGCCATAGCTATCTCTGTAGGAGCGTTTAATCCAGTAAATATTGGTGTGTTTGGTAGAATTAGTAAAAGTACTAATGACCACCAAAATAATCCATAAGAGGTAAAAGCAGTTGTTCCAAATGTGTTACCCTTCTTAAATTCCATGATTCCTACGATAACTTGAGCCAAGCCACCGTAGGCTAAACCCATGGCAAGAATCATTGTATCTAGTGGAAAGAATCCAGCGTTATGAAGGTTAAGAAGTATAGTTGTCATTCCAAATCCTAATAGTCCTAAAGGTGCAGGATTAGCTAATTTATCAGTCATGGCTTTTCACATTGTAAATTGAATTGTCAACTTTGAAATTGAAAATAATAAGTGTTTCTGCTTATTATCTCCATTTCCATACTTTTCTTCCATAGAAAATTTCAGGTAAAATGAGTAGCCCTGAAACCGAAGCACCAATGATAATGGCCCAATCTACTGGATTAACTATGGGAACTGTTTCAAATAGTCCTATACCTGGTCCTAGAACCGGAATAAATGGAAGAGCCACTGTTATC
>JAENXI010000134.1 GCA_016649625.1 Candidatus Bathyarchaeota archaeon | reverse complement strand
CCTTAATTTCTTTACTTCAAGTCCCCTTGATTAATTTATTTACCTTAGTAGGCTACACTGGACTTATGGCGCAACTGATTGCAGCTAATGTAGTTTTAGCTCTTGGTTTAGCTTTATTGAGACCAGAATTTTCAGAAAATTCTCGAGAACAAATGATGGGACTGATGGTTAATGCACAGATAGCTTTGTTTTTATCTATAGGTATTTTCATTGGAGCTCAAGCTATTCTAAACATCAGCTTTTTCTATACTTTTTTACTTCAATCAATTACCATTTGGATAATAGGCATTGTTGTCCTTCAATTAGGAAAATCAAAACTAACTAATATTGAATAAAATATTTTCTAAAAAAATATTATTAATTAAAAAACAAAAAAATACTCTTTAAAACTTTGAAAATTTTTCTTATCCAATTAAACTTGTGGAAAAGGTTTTTTTGCCACATCCTCAAACCTTTTAACTACAAACAAATAGTTACGATTCGAGGAATCAAACAAACAGTTGTGGCTAACCCAATTTCCATAGGTGATTGTCTATCACCAAAATTTGGACGAAGTTTGTAAAAATAATCAGCATTCAAATAATGCATTTCAAAGAAAAAGGAGAAATAGTATTTTGGCTCAAAAAACAAATTCAGGTTATCAAGGAAAGATATTAGATATAATTAAAAATGCTGGATGCAAGATTGGAGACATCATACTTGTTGAAAAAGAAGATAGAATTTATGAGGGTACTCTTATTCCTCGCTCAGAATACAGCGATAATACCCATATTGTAATCAAATTAAAGAATGGATACAATCTGGGAATTAGAATTACATCAGAAACCAAGATTAAAAAAATTGGTCAAGGAATAAAACCATCTTTTACTGTACCTCCCCTTCCTAAACAAAATCCTAACCTCCCAAAAGTTGTTATTTTAAGCACAGGAGGAACAATAGCTAGTCGCGTGGACTACCGAACAGGCGCAGTTAGATCAGCACTATCAGCAAGCGACTTGTATGGCGTAGTTCCAGAACTCTCAGATATAGCACAAGTACAAACTGAAATAGTATTTGGCATTTACAGCGAAAATATAACTCAAACTCATTGGAGTGAACTCGCAAAAAGAATTGAAGAACACATTAACCAAGGAGTTGATGGAGTAGTTGTAGCTCATGGTACAGATACAATGGCTTATACAGCTGCTGCTCTAAGCTTTTCCCTACAAAATTTGCCTGTTCCAGTAATAATTGTTGGAGCACAAAGATCTTCTGATCGACCAAGTTCAGATGCTGCAATGAACTTATTAGGTGCAGTTCAAATAGCCGGTAATGCACCTTTTGCAGAAGTCGCAATAGCAATGCACCAAAACCTTTCAGACAATGTTATTGCCATTAATAGAGGAGTTAAAGTAAGAAAGTGCCACACGAGTCGCAGAGACACATTCAAACCTGTAAATGCTTCTCCTCTAGCCAGAATAGTTAATGGTAAAACTACCATTTTAACAAAAAAATATTTAAAAAGAGATCCCACAAAGAAAACAATTTTAAAACCAAATTTTTGTGAAAAGGTTGTTTTAGTAAAATTTTATCCTGGTTTTGATCCAAAAATAATCAAATATCACATAGAGAATGATGTAAAAGGCATAATTATTGAAGGCACAGGATTGGGACATGTTAGCAAATACTGTTTTGAAGCAATAAACACAGCTATTGAAAACAAAATAGTAGTTGGTTTAGCTTCTCAATGTATTTGGGGTAGAGTTAACATGAACGTTTACGATACTGGTCGTGATTTACTAAAAATGGGCGTAATACCCTTAGATGATATGTTCCCAGAAACAGCTCTTGTGAAGTTAATGTGGGTCTTAGGTCAAACCAACCAGATTGAAGCAGCAAAAAATCTGCTAAAAACTAATATTTCAGGAGAATTTTCTCCACGAACTCTTCCAGCAGAGATCTATAAACAAGGAGATTTCAAAGATGACAACTGATTATTCAAAACTTGGATTAAAAATTGGTTTAGAAATCCATCAACAACTTAATACCAAAACTAAACTTTTTTGCGAATGTAAACCACTTTATTTTAAAGAAGAGCCCGAATTAACTTTTCTACGAAGACTTCGTCCTACTCAAAGTGAATTAGGACAAATAGATCCTGCAGCTTTTTTTGAATTTCAAAAAGGAATAATGCTAAGATATGAAGCTAATAAAACAAGTACCTGTTTAGTAGAGATGGATGAGGAACCACCACATTCACTTAATAAAGAAGCGGTAGAAATTTCGCTAACAGCAGCATTAATGATGAACGCAAAACCAGTGGATGAAATCCATATTATGCGAAAAACTGTGATAGATGGTTCAAATACAACTGGTTTTCAACGAACATGTGTTATTGCAATGGATGGATGGATAAAAATTGGTGATAAAATTGTGCAAATCCAGCATGCAAGTCTAGAAGAAGACGCTGCCCGGAAAACAGGTACAGAAAAAAACGGAAAAATCATCAGTTATCGCCTAGATCGTCTAGGTATCCCGCTTATAGAGGTAGCAACAGCACCTGTTATTTATTCTCCAAAAGAAGCTCAAGATGTAGCCTTAGTGCTTGGACGAATACTAAGAGACACAGGTAAAGCGATGAGGGGGTTGGGAACAATTCGGCAAGATCTAAACATTTCTCTTACTAAAGGAGCCTTAATTGAGATTAAAGGAGTTCAAGAACTTGACCTCATATCAGTAGTTTTGGAATATGAAATTAAGCGACAAATTAATCTAATAAAAATAAGTGAAGAACTGCAGAAAAAAAATATGAAAACCAATTCCCTAACAAAGAATTTTATTGAAGTAACTGACGTTTTTAATAAAACAAATTGTAAGCTAATAAAAAAATCAATACAAAAAAACCAGAAAGTTTTTGCAGTTAAACTTGAAGGCTTTGCTGGTTATCTGAAACGAGAACTTATGCCTAACTTTCGTTTAGGCTCTGAACTTGCTGATAGAGCTAGATACTGGGGTCGTGTTGGGGGCATATTTCATACTGATGAAATGCCTGCATGTGACATTACAACTGAAGAAATTAATGTTTTAAAAGATAAAGTTAAAGCTTCAAATCATGACGCAATAGTTTTTGTTGCTGATTCACCTGAAAATGCAAAGGATGCATTAGATGCTGTAGTTGATAG
>JAENXI010000133.1 GCA_016649625.1 Candidatus Bathyarchaeota archaeon | reverse complement strand
GCCTGTTTTCTAGTCTATGTTTGCGTTGGAAAAAGCTTAGAACGTTTCGCAGGTCTCTTTCTATGAGTTCTTTTGCGTTTGGGTGTTTTGTGGAAACGTTTTGGGGCCAGTCTATTATGAGGATGTGCTGGTTTGGCTGGAGGATAATGTTGTATGGGCTGAGGTCTCCGTGTATCATGTGGACGTCTTGGTACGCTTTTCTCACGTTAACTAGTATCTCGTCATATACTGCTTGCGCGTCTGACAGTTCTGGGTAATGGTAAAGCTCTGCGCCTTCTATCATGCTCATAACTAGGACGTGGCGGTTCTGTTTGATTGGCTCCGGAACAGCTACGCCCCGGGGATGCAGCATCTTTAGGGCATTGTATTCTTTTTTGGCTGCGATTCTGGATTGGTGGTGCCAGTCGGGCGTGTAGCTGTATTTGATTGTGTAGTTTCGTTTGAGTTTGGTTTTTTTGAAGCTTGTTCTGCCAATGCGATGAAATTTTAGTGCCACTCTCTGTTCATCTGGTGTTAGGGCGTCGTACACGTCCGATTCTTTTCCTACTCCAATGGGTTTGCCGAATGCTTCAATCACGTCTGCTTTAACGAGGGCGTTTATGGCTAAAGTGTCATGTCCTGCAGCTGTTAGAGTGTATCCTGTGTAATGTTCTCGTGTGCCCTGCAGTAGCCCCTTGTGTATGAGAGGAGACAGCCGATAATCTATTTCTGAGAACGGAAGCCCTGACTGTTTTTGGATTGCGCCTTTTGGCGCGTATTCATAATTTTTTAGTTGCTGTTCGATGGCTTGCAGTAACTGAAGGTCTTCAGGCTCAAGCTCACGGAAGGAGCGCACAGCAATATCAACGGCTGACATAAACAAACAACTAATGGGTAAAAGAGCACTTAAAGCAGTTTACCGCCAGTTTGGAAAATAACATAGGAGTTAAATTTTAGCCCCCCCTGACGGAACGACGGACGGGCGAAACGGACGACGTCCAACGGGGCGACGACGGACGGTCTATTACCTGTATACACGGTTTAGGTACTATACATTTCATGTACCTATATTCCGGTACCCGAAAGGAAAGAGGAAGGAAAAGAAGGTTACCATACTGTAACAGTACAAGGGCAACACGATAGCAACTGTTAGTCCTCCACCCGAGTTCGGCGGAAAAGCTGGATACTGCGTTCCCGAAGAGGTTTTCGCGGCTTCTTTAGCTTCATGCATGAACACCATCTTTCTGCTGGTCGCAGGAAACTCCAAACTTGAACTTAAGAGTCTTGAAACAAAAGCCGCTGTAACAATGAATGTTGAGGGTCTAGAGAAGCTGATCTTCACTCATATACACTTCACCATGAACATTGGGTTGCAAAATGATGATGAGCGTGAAAGAGCTAAAGCCAAAAAAGTTTACGATATTGCACAGGAAATCTGTCCGCTTCGTCAGTCTTGGGGAGAAGATGTGCCGATAAGCTTCAAACTAAACTTTACCTAGCCATCCCGAACTTGATTCGGTCAGCTCTTGGGGCACATTATCTGCCTTTTCTTTTCTGTCCCGCTTTTAATGAGTGTTGCTATTTCAGAAACCTTCTATAGTCTATATAGTTTACATGGTAATTGCATATATCATCCGTTGCTGTATTGAAACCCTGTAGAACGCTAACCGTAACAGAAAGATTAGATAAACAAGTCGGAGGTGAATAGAGGAATGAAATGTTCTGACTGTAATTCGGAAATGAGTGTGGACAAAGAATCAGGCTACATGAAACAATACAGATGCGAAGTCTGTGGAAGAGTAGAAACCTTGTGGACTGTCTGCGTAACCGCGTAAATTCACACAATAAACTGTTTTTTTAATCTATTAATTAATCAAGCAAGTTTTATCCGAATTTTATTACTTTCTTAGAGTCAAAATTGGTTTCCATGGTCCAGAACTATGCTTCTCCTTTGGCAATTCTGAAAATTATCAAATCACTGCTTTCGGCTGTAAAGCCCCACGCCTTTAAGAATTGACGTTCTTCAACCAGCTTTCCTTTCAATTCTACATCATCTAAGAATTCAACAGCTCCAGCAACAGGATTCCAAGTCTCCATCGGAGGATGAAATCCATTAAAACAAGGATTGAAACCGTTAACGTGACTGCAGGTAATGGCGGGCGCGCGCGAGAAGGACTGACTACAGAAATCGCATCTATATGCTTAATAAATGATGAAAGATACGATGCCCTAAAAAGAGAGATTAAAACAGCCGTTGCAACACTAGGAACAGCAATTATGGTATTTCAAATCATAGTCAAAATTCTTGGCGTGCAATTAAAACATGCCAGCAGCTCCCTTTTTTATATTTTTTAACATTAAGCCTAGCATCCTATTTACGTAATATTCAGAACGATTTTATTAAGTTCTAATTTTTTGATGGGAACTTGAGGGGGAGGAAAAGATGTGCTTTCTTACGTGTTTTATCAGAATCCTTTTTTGTTTAGCATCTTTTTGGTAAAAGGGGCTTAATTCAGCCTTTTCGTGATTTGTTTAACAAATGTTAATATTTCGCAAATTTGTTTAACAAAAGAAGCAAAAAATGAGCTTGTTTTCATGGTTTTCCGATTTTGAAGTGTGACAATTCTTTTTTGAGAAAAGTTGTTTAACACAATTGAAGTTGGCAAAATGTCACAGCTAAGTCACAGTCAAGTGTGACAAAGCAGTGGGTTTTTAATGTTAATATACGTGTTTCGGGATAGAACACCCCTCATATTAATTAGATTGGTGAAAGGTTTTGGTGGCCAAAAGTTTGGCGGCAGTATGCGGTTTATTCTGTGGCGCCTGTGAACATTTAGGCACAAAATGCCGAGGATGCGGACACCAAGAAGGCAAGCCATTTTGGACCGCCATGATGAACGTTGAATCCTGCCCATTATACAGCTGCTGCGTAACCAAGAAACATCTGGAGCATTGTGGCTTATGCAGTGAGCTTCCCTGTGAAACATTTCTGGCGTTACGTGACCCATCATTAAGCGATGAAGAGGCAGAGAAGGCTCTTGTTGCACGACAAAACGACCTGATGAAAAGAAAGAGAATTGGAACAGAACAGTGGATTAAAGAAAAACAGAGAACCGCTTAACACGTCTATAATTCAACAATTTTGATTGACTCAAGCGATCGAGTAACCATCGCTTCTATGTC
>JAENXI010000132.1 GCA_016649625.1 Candidatus Bathyarchaeota archaeon | reverse complement strand
GATTTCTAAAGTTTCAGCTGATGTGTTATCCCCTTTGATTAATTCTATCAGTTTCATTACTGTTGCTGGATTGAAAAAGTGAATTCCTACAATTCTATCTTGATTTTTGCTTTTTGATGCGATATCCGTAATGCTTAAAGATGATGTATTTGAAGCTAAGATAACGTGTTTTTCACAAATAGAATCCAGTTTCGCAAAAAGGACTTGTTTAAGATTCATATCCTCATAAATAGCTTCAATAACTAATTGTACATCATTTACAGCTTCTTCAATTTTCGTATAATAATGAATGTTATTGAGAATCTCAATTGCTTCCTCTTGTGAGAATTTATTATGTGCTACATAATGTTGCTCTAAATTCATTTCAATTTTCTTTTTTACATTATTTAATATTTCAACGCTTAAATCAACAAGATTTACTGAATAACCATTTATTGCAATAATTTGTGCGACTCCAGCTCCCATGACCCCAGCACCGATTACACATACATTTTTAATTTCCATTAAAATCACTCCCTAAATTTGTTAAAATCTGGTTTTCTTTTTTCTATAAAAGCATTCTTTCCTTCTACTGCTTCATCAGTGTCATAATAAAGAGAAAGACCTCCAACGCCTAATTGAGTTATTCCTGTTGTACCATCGGTTTCAGCTAAAAATGCATACTTTAGCATTTTCAAAGCAGTTGGACTTTTCTCTAATAATTCTTGACACCATATGTCTATTTCATCATCTAATTTACTATAAGGGACCACTGCATTAACGAGACCAATTTCTAATGCTTGTTGAGCTGTATAACGCCGACATAAGTACCAAATTTCTTTTGCACGTTTTATACCTACAGCACGCATTAAATCTCCAGTACCATATCCCGGATCGAAAGAACCGACCCGGGGTCCTGCTTGACCTAGTTGGGCATGTTCTGCTGCAATGCTTAGATCGCAAGCAACATGCCATACATGCCCTCCTCCTATAGCATATCCATTCACTCTAGCAATTACTGGTTTGGGTAAAGTGCGAATTAAATGAGTCACTGTTTGCCATCCTACTTCTAAAGGTAATATATACGTTCCTTTATAACCTCCTTTTTCACGAGTAGTTTGATCCCCACCAGTACAGAAAGCTTTTTCTCCTTGACCTGTAAAAACAACAACACCAATTTCATTATCCATACATCTTTTAAAAGCATCAATTAATTCATGAACGGTTTGTTGAGTGCAAGCATTATATTTCTGTGGACGATTTATTGTTATACGAGCCACTTTATCTTTCTTTTCAAAAATTATATGTTCATAATCCATTTTCGTTTATCCCACTTTTTGCATTAAACAAATAATATGCAGAGCAAATATTAAGAGTTACTTGTGTGAATTAAAAATTGGAAAAAAAAAATAAAAAAATGAAAAAAAAGTTGATATATATATAATTTAAGATCTTTCATTACTCTTCTTTCATTAAGCAAAATCACAGAAAAAAAAGGAAATAAAAGTTTCAAGTTATATTTTCAAAATTTAGAGATTCTAATTTCAAATATTTGTCATAAACTTCTTTAGGATTACCAGCAAACATCGTTTTAAATTTTGGTTTTAGTATTAAATTAAGTAGACCCGCAATAGCACTCTTAATTATCCCTGGTCTAACATCATAATAATATTGCTTATCCTCATCCAACCATCCTTGTGCAAGCCAATACTTATAATCTGCATTAGTTTCATCATTCCCTATATTATGCTGTACTTTCCTCACTTTAAATGCAATAACACTTCCTAGGCTTGGTTTTTGATATCTTTGTTCATTTAATGCTTTTATGAATTTCTTGCCTGTCTTCTTAATTTTCTTAACCATCTTTTTTTCTGCACCTTCAACAGGCATCGTTCTCAATTCTAATCGATGTACGAATTTAAATCCCCACGAGCTAGCTACATCATTGAAATAACTTGTAATCTTTTTTGCACCAGAAATTCCTTGATTACATACACCAATTGCTATTTTTCCAAAAAAACAAGGTCTATGAAAAATGTAGGAAAACCGGTCAAAAAAGTTTTTCATGAGTGCTGGAACATGGAAAGCATAAGCGGGAGCCATAAAAATTACTCCATCTGCTTGAGCAATCTTGTTAAAAATCTCATCCCTATCGTCATTTCCAACCGGACACTTATCTTCCCCTTTGAAAAAGCAATTTGAACACCCTCTACATGATTCTAGATGAACGTCTTTAAGATATAAGTATTCAAATTCAACTTCCTGAAGCAATTTTAATTCATATTCCAACTTTTCCATGATCATGGTTCCATACCCTTTTCTAGGACCACCCATTATAGCTAGAACTTTCACTTTTTATACACTCTCAATAACATTCCATATTTTAGATCATTTATTATTGTGATTATGTTGTTCATTCTATATAAATATTGTTGATTCTACATAGTGTGAAATATTTAAAAACTTTGATCGTGAAACATAAATTTCTCTTTAAATTTTCATTAAAATGACCTATTTTTTAATGAAAACTTTCTTTCTTGTAAAATATCATGGTCCTGATCTTCAAATTTGTGAGAGGAAAAAAGTTTTCTGTAAAATGGGATAATATCCTAAAAAATATTAAATCTCAGAGATAATTAAAGACTTTCTAACTCTGGATAATAGGTTAAGAGATATGAATCAACCAAGCTCTAAAAAAAAGATTTCATAAAAGTAAATAACTACTGACTCTATCAGGGAGAAAACCAATATTCAAAATTTCAGTTCATACAATATGATATAGGAATATCAGAGACCTTAATTGTAGATTTCTTAAATTTAAACATCAGTTTTTTAGGTCTTGGTTCAATTTTGCTTCATTATAATGATTCTAAGAGAATAGCCTATCATTTTTTATCAGAAGCAATAACACTAATTCACACATATTATGGATTATGTTTGTTATACGCTGCTAAAAGTAGAAAAAATTAACAAAAAAATTATTTTTTTAAGTCTTATTATTCTATAAATTTCTGTTTAATCAAAACCACCATTATTCAAATGTAATGCCCTTCTCTGGGAAAAGTAACATTATTTCGTATCAAATTTTTTATCAAAACCTCTTGAAACTAAACTGAGCATAAGCTTAGCAACAAAAGTTTTCAAAGGGTTTACCTTTGTTTCATAAAAGAAATATTCCTTGTCCTTGTAGA